>JADQBC010000101.1 GCA_016903655.1 Gomphosphaeria aponina SAG 52.96 = DSM 107014 | reverse complement strand
TCAACTTTTTCAATGGATGAAAGCTCTAGAGGGTATCCTAATGTTACCAGATAACACGGAACATTCCCCTTCTTTGCAAATAAACATCTGAAACGGGTGAGCGATAAAAATCCTACTTATTCACCGAGGAAGTAGGTTTCTAGAGATATGTCCACATATGTCTAAGAAAATAGTAGGTGCTTAAACCAATCTTTAGGAATTGTGCCAATATTTATAAGCAGCATAGGCAAGAGTAACTACACCTGTGCTAATCGCTGATTCATCTACTTCAAATTCAGGGTGGTGGAGGGGATGGTTAGGTTTCTCTGGCTTGCCTACTCCTAAACGAAACATACTACCTGGAGCTTGTTCTAAATAGATAGCAAAGTCTTCAGCCCCCAAAGATGGTTCGGGGATAATTTGGACGCAATCGTTACCCCAAGCTTCTCTACTAGCTTCTTCTAAGATTTGAGTTAAAACAGGATCATTTTGCACCCCAGGCACTCCCCGACGATAATTAATTTTATAAGTAGCACCATAAGTTTGACAAAGATTAGCCACAATATTTTCAATCCACTGAGGTAAATTAGCATGGGTTTGAGGATGAAGACTACGCACTGTTCCCGCTAACCTTACTTGATCTGCAATTACATTTGGTGCCATCCCCCCACTAATTTGCCCAATGGTCAAAACTATGGGGCGCAAAGGGTTCTGTGTTCGACTAATTGCCTGTTGTAACGTGGTAATTACCTGGGCAGCAATCCAGATTGCATCTGTAGCTTCATGGGGACGCGCTCCATGTCCCGACTCTCCCTGAATATAAATTTCTAAATCATCTGCTGCTGCTGTCAATGCTCCATAACGAATACCTACACAACGGGCAGGAATAGAGGGGAAGACATGAACCCCAAAAATAGCGCTCACATCCCGCATTGCGCCATCTTGCACCATCCAACTAGCTCCCTGGGCGATTTCTTCGGCAGGTTGAAAGAGGAAACGGATTTTTCCAGGAAGACTTTTCCCCAACTGTGAGAGTACCATTGCTGTTCCCAGTCCCAGGGTTGTATGAACATCGTGACCACAGGCGTGCATAATTCCTGGTTTACGGGAGGCAAAATCTACTTTAGTTTTTTCCTGTATGGGTAAAGCATCCATATCAGTACGAATTGCTAAAATGCGGTTATCTTCTTGTGTACCTTTCAATTCTCCTACTACCCCAGTTTTCCCCACTGCTTCTTGGACGTGAATACCACAGGAAGATAAAACACCCGCTACATAAGCAGCAGTTTGATATTCCTGTCCGCTTAATTCTGGGTGAGCGTGAATATGACGGCGAATTTCAATGAGACGGGGGGCGATGGTTTCTGTGATATCTTTGATTTGAGTCAGCATTGATTCTAATAGTGGGAATTTTGTCTATATTTATTAATTTACCGAAAATTATCACTAATGACCAACAAGGGAGAGTTTGAGTAACTAATAGACATGAGTGCGAAACTAAAACCAAAAAGGTCTAATTTTGTCTAATTACTTAAGCGCCTCTACTAATGACCAAATTCAAGCCAGAAGTAAGCAATAATGAGGGTAACAATTGTCAAGGGAAAACCAAAACGCAGATGTTGGAAAAATGTCAACTTGTACCCTGATTTGGCAGCAGATTCCACAATAATTAAGTTAGCAACTGAGCCAAATAAGGTCATATTTCCTGCTAAAGTAGAACCTGCGGCTAAGATTAACCAAGACTGGGTATCGCTACTGGCAATTAATGGCTGCATTAGTAAAACTGCGGGAACATTAGAAATTAAATTGGAAAGTACTGCTACGGAAAATAAGAGTTCCCAAGAGCTATTACCTGGATTTAAAAATTGTAAAAAATTGAGCTTTTGAATTGCTTCTGTGAGAATAAATAAACCAGAAAACATCACTAAAAGATTCCAGTCCACTTCCTGGAAAACTTTTTTTGGTTTAATTCTTCTGGTGATTAATAATAACGCTGCTGCTGTTAGAGCTGCTTTTCCCAAAGGAGCGCCCAGGAGAAAGGCAAATAAAAGAATTATAGTTATTACTAGAGTTTTACTTAACAAAGGTTTAAAAATTTGAACTTGAATTATTGTGAGATTTTCAAGAGATTTAAGAGAGCGAATTTCAGGGAAAAATATCCATAAAAATCCCAGTTGAATCACTAAAGAAATTAGAGCGAGAGGGGCAAGAGCATGGGAAAATTCAAGATAACTAATTTGGGAAAGAGAACCGATAATAATATTTTGAGGATTGCCACTGATAGTAGCTACAGAACCCAAATTAGTTGCAGCCACCATTGCTAGTAAATAAGGAATGGGATTGAGTTGTAAAGTTTGGGTTAAATCTAGGACTAATGGGGTAAATATGAGGGCAATTGTATCATTGAGAAAGAAAGCGGAGAGAAAACCACTGCCAAAAGTTAAAACAGTAATTAAACCAAAAGGACTGTTAGTAAGGCGAATAAGAAAAGAAAGTGCTAAGTGAAAAAAACCTGCATAGGAAAGATAGGCATTAATCACCATCATACTTAAGAGGAAAACAATAGTATTTGCATCAATGGCTGCCCAAGCTTCTTCTAAAGTAAGAGTATTTAATGCAATTAAAAAAGCGGAGCCAATGAGAGCAATGGTAGCGCGATTCATCTGAAATTTCGGGATTTTTCCGATTGCTAAACCCAGAAAAGCGATCGCCAACACTAAATACCTAATATATTGCAGAATCTTTTCCAATTTAACCCGCCCACATTATTTATCTCAATTTTTCCTGTAAATATTTGCCCCATTTTGCGGCTAAGGATATTTCTGTAAAGGGAATTTTTATTGAGGGAGCATCATCTCGCAGAATAAATTCTAGAACAGTTGAACCCTTACTGGGTGGCTCTTCTAAATTTACTGGTTGGTTAGCAACTAACAGACGAATGGTTTGGACATTTTTGAGGGAAAAACTTTGTAAATTTACTGGTCCTGAACGGGTAGGTTTGCCCCAGGTTATTACCTCCCCTGTTATTCCCAATACAGCATAAATATCATATTTTGCTTGCTCAAACTGTTCTGCCCAAATGCGATAAGCTTCTACTTTTTCATATTCATTCTTGCCACTCCAAGCTAGCCAGAAAAATGTTACTAATAGGGGCAACCACAAAAGACCTCGTTCCATTTTTTTTTTCTTCTAAGATCAAGTTATTCAATATTTTCAGGCTTAGATAAAGGTCTGCCTTTGCTTTCAGGTAAAGTTGGTAATGGTTGTTTATAGGGATAAGGAATATACTGTACAGAAGGCCTTCCTGTTGGGGGTTGAGGATACAATTCCATCAGTTGGTAAATAGACCTGGGAAGACCAACAGTTACAGGAAGACCCAATGCAGAACCTTCTTCAACCGTAATGGGACAGTCGTGGGTAATTCTGCCTGTGGTCAGCACCTCAATAATGTGATCAATGTTTGCAGGGTCAACCTTTTGTTTGGGGATATCATCTAACAGTAATGTCCTGACAAAAAGTTGCACTTGCTTAATAGCTTTTTCGGCTAAATCTGCCATCATTAAAGTTTGGTCATCCACTCGATCTACTGATTTTTTATTAACTACTGAAAGAATACTAGCTGCTGCCATATTACCCAGTTGGGGGTCAACCGGCCCTAATACTGCATTAGCATCCATAATAATTTCATCTGCTGCTAAGGCCAACATTGTCCCCCCACTCATAGCATAATGGGGAACAAAAACTGTGACTTTGGCGGGATGACGAATTAACGCTCTGGCGATTTGTTCGGTGGCTAACACTAATCCCCCAGGAGTGTGTAAAATCAGGTCAATGGGTAATTCTGGGGGAGTTAAACGAATAGCCCGTAATACTTGCTCTGAGTCTTCTATGGAGATGTAGCGAGATAAGGGTATGCCTAAAAAACTGATTGATTCTTGACGATGAATTAATAAAATTAGTCTGCTTTTGCGCGTTGCCTCAAAATCTTGCAAAGCTTTAACACGCTGTACTTCTAATTGGCGACGTTGCCACGCTGGTTGTACAAAGGAGAAAACCAGAAAAATCCAGAAAAGATCGGAAAAGTGAAAATCCATCACATAATAACTAACGACATCTTTATCAGAATACCATCAACTTAGTCATTGGTCATTATTCATTGCAAGTGAGAGGGCGGGTTTTGATATAAGTAGATAAGCAAAATTATTTACACAGTTTTTGTAGGGGCGGGTTTAGCCTTGATTGAGTGTGAGCAACGTTATCTTTAAATCAAAACCCGCCCTACCCTGCGGTAATTAATGAAAGTGCGACCACTTAGAGGTTATGGGTTTGATTAGAGGAGAGGGCGGGTTTTGATATAGAGATTATGGGTTTGATTACTAGATTCTGACTAAACCCGCCCCTACAATGACCAATGACTAATGACTAAATTAAGCTAATAATTCTCCTGTCTCTTGTAAAGAGTGTAAGCGATGGTAAATACCTTGATGGTTTAACAATTCTGCGTGACTACCCACTTCTATAATGCGCCCAGAGTCGAGGACAACAATTTTATCTGCTTCGCGCACCGTACTCAAACGGTGCGCAATAATTATAGTAGTGCGAGTCCCAAAAATTGAGCGCATTGCTAACTGAATTGCTCGTTCTGACTCATAATCTAAACTAGAAGTTGCTTCATCAAAAATTAAAACATCGGGGTTAACAATTAAAGCGCGAGCAATTCCTAAACGTTGTCTTTGTCCACCAGATAAACGGACCCCTCTTTCGCCAACAACTGTATAATATCCCTGGGGTAAATCGTGAATAAATTCATCTACTTTGGCAATTTGACAAGCTTCTTTTACCCAGTCAAAACTAGCTTGAGGATTACCATAGATCAGATTATCTAACACTGTACCGTTAAAAACATCTACCTCCTGATGAACAATAGCTAAACGTCGGCGATAGCGAGCAATATCTAAGGTACGAATATCTTCGCCATCCATCAGAATTTTACCTGCACTTGGTTCAAAATAACGGAATAAAAGCTTAACTAAAGTAGATTTTCCTGAACCAGAACGCCCTACTAAGGCTACAGTTTGATAAGGCTCTATCAGTAAGTTAATATCTTGTAAAACTGAACGATGTTCATTATAGCCAAAAGTGAGATGACTAAATTCTACCTTCCCAGAGAATTTATAAGGATTAGTAGGCAAATATTCTGGGAGTAAACTAGCAGCATCAGTTCCCGCCCGAAGCTGCATAAACTCGTGTAAACGCTCCATAGAAGTATAGCGACGGGCAAAAATTTCAGCCATGAGGGTGATGGGAGTAAGTTCAGCATAAGCCATGCTTGAAACTGTTAGAGTAGTAATAAAATGACCCAAAGAAATTTTACCCTGTACCGTTGAAATTAAAGTTAATAACAGTACGAAAAACACTGAAAATTGAATCACGGTTTGTTCCCAGGTCATCAACTTGACATAACCTTTGTGAATCTTATGAACAACTACTTTAAACTCCCTTTCTAAACGCTGTTTTTGACGGGAAAATTCAGCAGCTTCACTAGCAAAAGCTTTAACAGTTTTGATATTAGTAATAATTTCGGAAGTACGGCTGATAGTATTTTCCTGATACCGCTCCAAAACTGCCTCTTGTGCGATTAAAGTACGAAGATTTTTGAGACTGAAAACGAGGATGAGAATAAAAGAGATTAAAAAGGCGATCGCTAGCCACCATTCTATCAACAAAATCACCAGAAAAATCCCCAAAACCCGCATTAATTTAGGAATAAATTGACCTGCTATTTCTGGATAAGTCCAGGTATGATTTTCAATTCCTTTTGTCACTCTTCCTGCAATTCTCCCAGGGTTATTTTCATCATAAAATGCCACAGGTAAAGTGAGGATTTTCGCCATTGCTTTTTCCCAATAATCTCGCCGAGCACGCAGAGAAATTTCCCAATGAAACCAAGAACCTACCCAAGGTTGAATGGGAGCTTTTACCACTGTCACCAGAAAAATTAAACCCAATAAAACCCCTAGAGATAAAGACTTTCCATTAGGAATATTAGTTAAGGAAGATATCTGAGTGATGAAAATTGGTAGCGGGTGATCCAAAGTTTGATCGGAGAGAACATTCAGAATTTGTCCAATGGAATAGGGAACTATTAAATCTACAATTTCCAACAGACTAGATGCAGCGATACTTAAAAAAGCGATCGCCCTATACTTGCTATAGTAACTAATGATGTCTTTAAATGATGCCATAATCAGTTATCAGTTATCAGTTGTCAGTTATCAGTTGTCAGTTGTCATTAGTTGTCATTAGTTGTGAAAAGTGAGCATCGACAGATTAGTACCAATAACCAATGACTAATGACCAATGACACTTATGAGTCGATAAGAGTTTGCAGGAGGTTAGTATCTCCAGAATTAATTGCTTTAGCCCACAACTGGATTGTTTTTCCTGCGTAGATTGAGCTAAGGACGTTTGCTTTAAAAGTTTCAAGACTAGATAAACCAATTCTATCAAGCTTGGCGAAATTGGTATCGAGACGGTAACGAAAAAGTCCAGTTAGCTGATGAAGACGCATTTGATAGCTGTGAGCAGTGGAATATTCTTTACCATTTTCTCCCCAAGAAAGAACAATTTTTACAGCTTCAGCTAATTGTTGCTCAGTTTCTTGAAAAACATAGCCATTGCAATTAGTTTGTTGAAGGTTACGAGTGCGTTTACTGGTATCCTCTGGCTCCATGACAATATAATTAGGCGGATTGTGATAATTAGCATCCCGTGTTCGAGCTACATCAAGAGCATCTCCAATCCAAATATCGATAATTTTGGGTTTACCAGCAATAATGTATTCTAGCATCCAGCAAACTATCACTACTTTTGTCTGATTAGCTTGGAAATGAGTTTCGCTATTGCGAAATCTTGCCGTTATTTCAGTTGCTAAAGGAAACCAAGTCTTGACTTCAATTCCAGGTTGGATACCTGATATTCCGCTAAGAATTGCGTCAGGAAAACCAGGGTCTTGTCTGATCCATTGACACCCATCAGGCCATTTATATACATTATTCAAATGTTTAGTGACCGCGTATTCAATTAAATTCCCTAGAATTGGGGATAGTTTACTGAGGATTTTTGTTAATTCTACTGCTCCTTGAATATCACTGGGTTTGGCAACAGTAATAACATCTATAATATCCCCCTTTAATTCTAATATGGCGTTAGTTGCGATTTCCAGGGCTTCCTGATAGTTCACTATTTCTCCCTTTGTTGGATAGCTGTTTCAACTTGTTGTTTTTGGCATAGTCCAAAATAGACTATTAAGGCAGGGCATAGTAAAATTTGTCTAGAGGAAAATTAATAGTGACAAAAATGCAGTACAGCACAAACAACCGAGATTTTTTTAAACATGAGCTGCATAAGTCATTGGAAATCTCTTCCAATAGCCTGGGGGAAATTCCTACTACTTCCAGAGGCTCAGTACAAATTGAGATGGCAGACGCTGCCACCCGATATGCTTTTTGGTCAGCACCGACAGTTATTGTGTCAGATGGTGCCTATGGATTAGGTCTTTTCCCAGGGGAGCCGCCCACACCTACTGACCTATCAGACTGGTACGCCCCTCACATTGCTGCCTGGGAAAGCTACTCTCTTCCAGAAACTACTTTATGGTTTTGGTGCAGTGAAATCGGGTGGGCTACTGTCCATCCATTGTTGGTAAAGAGCGGTTGGCAGTATCGCTCGGTTAATGTCTGGGACAAAGGTATAGCCCACATAGCAGGAAATGTCAATAGTAAGACAATACGCCGTTTTCCCATTGTTACTGAGGTCTGTGCCCACTATGTACGTGATGTGCATTTACCCACTGGGGATGGTCAAAAGTTGCCAATACAGCAGTGGCTACGCCATGAGTGGCAGCGAACTGGAATTCCTCTGTGCAAGACTAACGAGGCGTGTGGCGTGAAAAATGCCGCGACGCGCAAATACTTTACTCAGGATCATCTTTGGTACTTTCCTCCACCAGAAATGATGGAGCGCATTAGTATCTATGCTAATCGCTATGGTGTTCCCACTCCATCACCTTACTTTTCAATTGATGGTAAATCACCAGTGACTGCCGAGGAATGGTCACGGATGCGGGCAAAGTGGAATCACACTCACGGTGTTACCAATGTTTGGTCAGAAGCGGCTGTTCGTGGTGCAGAACGCCTCAAAAATAACCAGGCAAAGTCCATCCATGCCAACCAAAAGCCAGTCAGCCTCATTGAGAGAATTATCCTTGCTTCTAGCGATCGCTCTGATGTGGTGTGGGAGCCATTTGGCGGTATGTGTTCGGCTGCTGTTGCTTCATTGCGCAAAGGTCGTCGCTGCTATAGTGCTGAAATAAACACTGATTACTACCAGCTAGCAAGAGGGCGGATTGAAAAAGAGTACGAGCTATGCACTTCGTTTCTCTTTCCTGACTTTCTTTAAATGTTCAAAAAGCTTTAGATCTCAATTATTGAAATTATCTAACAGCAAATTTAACTCACATAAATATCACTGGTCATTAACAACTGTTAACCCTTCTTCTAATTTTAGAATAAAAGCTCTAAATTCTGCCTCCTGTTGTAAATCTTGAATAATTAGCTCTTGGTTTTCTCCCAAAATCAAAATTACGGAAAAAGGCTCTTTAATCAATAAGGTTGTTTCAATATTTTTAGTTTTTATTTGACCAATTTTCTGGTTGTCTCTATAAATTTTCAGTTCTTCTTTGTCCAAATAAATGTGTTTGGCATGACTAAGATTAGCTCCTTTAAATATCATAACCAAAATAGCAATAGTCAACCAAAAAGTCCACCCTAATTCTGGTTTAAACCAGTGGAATATTCCTGGGAGATAAACTACCCCAACATTAATTCCTAGATTAGAGAGTACAATAGCATTAACCAATGCCCCAAATCCCAGCATAAAACCATTCATAACCAGCAAAAAAAGAAGAAAACCTGATTTTTGGAAGATTTGCTTTAATAATAACCATGAATTGTTGAGTTGCCATTGAGAATATATATGGAATTTACCATTTTTTTGCTGTAATTTAATTGTCTGAGGCAATGCAGCTACTGCCTCAAAAGCAATCTCCTCAGCAGCATATTTACCTTTACCCTCACTGGAGATAAAAATAATTGGTACATTAAAGTAACTGGCTATAATCTTGGCTTTTTTCACGGCAATAAAAGCTTTTTTCTCTTGATCAATTAATAAATTATTGCCATCTTCCAGATTAATTTCTACTTGCCAAACAGTTCCCATTACCTCTTGAAATGCACCTCCCAATATTTGCTGATGGACAAGAGAAATCTGTCGAATTTGAGTAGGAAGAAATTCTAATATTCTTCCCTCTGGGGGTAACATTTGCCAGAGCACTGAATCTGCTTCTCCCAGCTCCATTGTAACAGTTATCTGTTTGCCGTAAAGATACTGTTTTTTAGCTAGGTGATAATCTATCAACCAAAGGGTTAGAAAAAAAATCATAATTATCTGATTATAAGGTTTAAAATAGTAAAGCAACCACGCCAGAAAACTAAAAACTACAAAAGCCCCTAAGCTAGCTAGCTCATGCTCTAGTTTTTTTCCTTGAATTAATTCAGACCAGATAAGTTGTAAGATCAAGTTGTAAATAAGCTTAAATCCTTTTTTTACAAGGACTAAAGGCGAAATTAAAGAGGCATATAGACCAGGTGGTTGAGCGAGAACTTTTCCCCGAAACATTTGCAGTTACCAGTTATTTTAGTTATAAGTTTAATACAATAACCTTGATCTCAAAACCCGCCCACTCCCAGTTATCCGTGAACAGGGAACTGTTAGCAGGAAACTGATTTAAAATAAACAAAGTTATCTATCAGGAAAATTAAAGATGTTTAGACCAGAAAGAATTGAACCCAAACCAGGACAAGAGTCTGTCTGGGATTATCCCCGTCCACCACGATTAGAATTATCCCCAAAACGCATTCAGATTGTGTTTAATGGAGTAACCATTGCTGACTCTCAACAAACTCAAAGAGTATTAGAAACCAGTCATCCTCCAGTCTATTATATCCCGCCAGAAGATATCAAAATGGAGTATCTGAACGCCACTAGCAAACAGTCGTTTTGTGAGTGGAAAGGAGTAGCAAATTATTACACAATTGTGCTCGGAGATAAACAAGAAACCAATGTAGCTTGGTATTATTCCAACCCTACCCCAGCATTTGCTCCGATGAAAAATTATGTGGCATTTTATCCCAGTCGGATGGAAGCTTGCTATGTAAATGGAGAAGTGGTACAATCTCAGCCAGGGGATTTTTATGGCGGCTGGATTACTAATGATATTGTTGGGCCATTTAAAGGCGGGACAGGAAGCTGGGGGTGGTAAGGAGGTTCGACCCTATTATAATTAAGAACAATGCGGTTAACTATTTTGGGAAGTGGGTGTCCAGTGGCACATCCAGAGCGCTTCGGCCCAGGGACATTGGTGGATGCAGGGCCTGGCGCACGCATCCTGGTGGACTGTGGCTCTGGTGTCACACAGCGTTTAGTAGCTAACGGAACTCCTGGGCGTTCCCTCGATGGGCTTTTGCTCACACACCTGCACTCGGATCACATTATCGACCTTTTCCAATTGGTAATTTCTAGCTGGCACCAGGGAAGGGACAAACCCTGGTTGATTTATGGGCCTTATGGTACGCGGCGTTATGTGGATGGGTTGATGTCTCTGTGGCATAGTGAACTCGAACAACGCATCGCCCACGAGCGCCGACCATCTACCCTGGGACTGAAGCTCGAAGTCACGGAGATTGCCGCTGGCACAGAATTACAGTTTAATTCACTGAAAGTGACTGTGGTAGCGGTTCGACATCAGCCAGTAAAGCACGCTTTCGGTTTTATTTTCAGGACTCCTGAAGCTACACTGGCTATTAGTGGGGATACAACCTACTGTCCAGAACTTATTCAAGCAGCACAAGGGGTGGATCTGCTTGTCCATGAGGTTTTCATCCATAGAGCAATGCCTATGGTTCCTAGCATCCGCACAACCGAGACGGTGAGTAACGTCGCGTCTTACCACACCCTGGAAACTGTTGTCGGTAAAGTTGCCTCAGAAGCACAGGCGAAAATCCTGATGCTTACCCACTTTGTACCACCAACCTTTGACAGGGATGCGCTCCTGGAAATCGTCCGCCAAGATTATACTGGTCATATTTTTGTAAGCGAAGATGGGATGACCATAGATTTAGTGCGGCGGCTGGTTTTATGGAAAGAAATGCGGTTGATTCTGCCATAATCGAAATCTACTTTCTGGAGATGTCTATTAGAACCGTCCCAAAAGGTTCGGAAACCTACACTACCAAAGATATATCCCCAACCTTCAGTATAGATATAGAGTCAAAGAGCCAAGGAAAGAAAAACTTGGCTGCAATATAAAACAGTATCTATGGAGAGTAAATTTTATGGGAAAAGTTGTCGGTATAGACTTAGGAACAACAAACTCGTGTGTAGCAGTAATGGAAGGTGGGAAACCAACAGTAATTGCCAATGCTGAAGGCTTTAGAACCACTCCTTCTGTAGTAGCTTATGCCAAAAATGGCGATCGCTTGGTTGGTCAAATCGCTAAACGTCAAGCGGTGATGAACCCCCAAAACACCTTCTACTCGGTAAAACGCTTTATTGGGCGCAAACATGAAGAAGTGACCAACGAAGCTACAGAAGTGTCATATAAAGTCTTAAAAGATGGCAATGGTAATGTAAAGTTAGACTGTCCAGCCCAAGAAAAGCAATTCGCCCCAGAAGAAATTTCCGCTCAAATACTGCGGAAGTTAGTTGAAGATGCCAGTAAGTACCTGGGCGAAACTGTAACCGAAGCTGTGATTACAGTACCTGCTTATTTTAATGACTCTCAGCGACAAGCAACTAAAGATGCGGGAAAAATTGCTGGGATAGAAGTAAAACGGATTATTAACGAACCTACTGCTGCTTCTCTGGCCTATGGTTTAGATAAGAAGAGTAATGAAACTATTTTAGTCTTTGACTTAGGTGGTGGTACATTCGATGTTTCCATTTTGGAAGTAGGAGATGGGGTTTTTGAAGTTTTAGCAACTTCTGGAGACACTCACTTAGGGGGTGATGACTTTGATAAGAAAATTGTTGATTTCTTAGCAGACGACTTCAAAAATTCAGAAGGGATTGACCTGCGCAAAGATAAACAAGCATTACAGCGTCTGACAGAAGCGGCGGAGAAAGCCAAAATTGAATTGTCTAGCGTTACCCAAGCAGAAATCAACCTGCCCTTTATTACAGCTACAGCAGAAGGGCCCAAGCATTTGGATATGACCCTAACCAGGGCAAAATTTGAAGAACTTTGTGCTGACTTAATTGACCGCTGTCGTGTTCCTGTAGAAAACTCTATTAGGGATGCAAAAGTAGATAAAAGTGCGATCGATGAAGTGGTGTTAGTTGGTGGTTCTACCCGCATTCCCGCAGTGCAAGAACTGGTTAAACGGATTTTGGGGAAAGAACCCAACCAAAGTGTTAACCCAGACGAAGTAGTGGCAGTTGGTGCAGCTATTCAAGGTGGCGTACTCTCTGGCGAAGTTAAGGATATTCTGTTGCTGGACGTTACTCCCCTGTCTCTGGGGGTGGAAACTTTGGGTGGCGTAATGACCAAAATTATTCCTCGCAACACTACTATTCCTACCAAAAAGTCGGAAACTTTCTCTACTGCTGTTGATGGTCAAACCAATGTAGAAATCCATGTTCTCCAAGGGGAACGGGAAATGTCCAAAGACAACAAGAGTTTGGGAACTTTCCGTCTCGATGGTATTCCTCCTGCTCCTAGGGGTGTCCCTCAAATTGAAGTTACCTTTGATATTGATGCCAATGGTATCTTGAATGTGACTGCTAAAGATAAGGGAACTGGTAAAGAACAATCCATCAGTATCACTGGCGCTTCAACTTTACCACAAAATGAAGTAGAGCGGATGGTAAATGAAGCAGAAGCAAATGCTAGTGCTGATAAAGAGCGTCGCGAGAAAATTGATCGCAAAAATCAGGCAGATTCCCTGGCATACCAGGCTGAGAAGCAAATTAGTGATTTAGGGGATAAAGTCCCTGCTGCTGATAAGACTAAGGCTGAAGGGTTAATTAAAAACCTGAAGGATGCTGTAACTCAGGATGATGACGAGAAGATTCAAACTCTGATGCCTGAATTACAACAAGTACTCTACAGCATCGGCACTAATATCTATCAACAAGCTGGTGGCGGTGTCGGTGCAGAAGCAGGCCCTAATGGGGTAGAAGATCCTGCTGCTGGTACATCTTCTGGGGATGATGTGATTGATGCTGAGTTTTCCGAAACTAAGTAAGAAGCCAACCCAGTAGTCTAGTGAAATACCTCCCTCCTGCAAGGGGGGAATTTCATTTAAGGTCAACCAGAAAAAATCCTATTATTGATGATTAAAGGGTTTAAGTGCAAACAAACTGAAAAACTCAAAAGACGAGAGTTTGTCAAAAAATTCTCAGATCTCGAAGCTTTAAAAGCAGGTTGAAATTGTTGATTATCACAGTTAGAGATGAGATATGACTGATTGGAGAGATCCCATTCACCCAGGAGAAATCCTTGCAGATGAACTTGAAGAGATTGGTTTGAACCTGGGGTGTTGATTTTGACCCAACTTTAACCAAGTAATTTAATACACTTTTTATCAGAAAAAGTTTGTAGTTGCGCAAAGAGCGCAAAGGCTCTGGTGTGCTCGCGCGTTGCGCCAAAAGACATTTTGGCGCTAAAGCGCAACTACGAGCTTTTCCTCATAAAAAGTGTAGGGAATTAATTTTTTATATTAGACCTTTTGCGAAAGTAGTGTTAACCCCCCCTACCCCCCCGCGGGCTCGGGGGGGAGAAATGCTTGGAATGTAGGGCTCCCTCCCCTTACTAAGGGGAGGGTTGGGGTGGGGTTTTTTACGGTTTCGCAAAAGGTCTATTTTACCAATAATCAACACCCCAGTTTGAACCCTTCTCAGCTTGCTGAAAAGATTGGTGTGCCGCAAGATAGAATTTATAAAATTATTCGTGGTCAACGCAATCTCACAGCGGATACAGCTCTAAGACTGGGTAAATTTTTTAATACGGGCCCTGAATTATGGCTCAATTTACAAAAAGCTTATGAATTAGATGTCGCTCGTAAAAATATTGATGAAACTTTAGAGAAAATTATCCCCTACAATCAGCAAAATTCCTCTTCAGTCAAAGCATTTTTATAATTATATCTAACATAAAAACCCGCACTCGACGGGTTGGATTTTTTTCTGAGCTAAAATAAAACTTTGAGAGCCAATTTTCTCTGAATAATAACATGGAATTACAAGCTTATCTGCGCCGTCGAGGTTTAGATAGTTTATGTCAACAATATAATATTAAAGCAAATCGCCATCATCAATATCCTCATCTTGTCTGTTTAAAATATTCCCAAATTGACTCGCCCCTGGGAGAAAAAGTTGTTCAACAATGTCGCGGAATTATTTTAGATGAAGCTCAAAATTGGCAAATTGTCTCTTATTCCTATAATAAGTTTTTTAATTATGGGGAAGTTCATGCTGCTCAGATTGATTGGAGTCAAGCTACTGTTTATGACAAACTTGATGGCTCCTTAATGGTGCTATATTTTTATGATGGACAATGGCAAGTTCAATCTAGTGGAACTCCTGATGCTACTGGAAATGTGGGTGATTTTAATTTAACTTTTGCTCAGTTATTTTGGCAAGTTTGGCAATCACTGGGTTATCAATTGCCCCAGGAAACAGATTATTGTTTTAGTTTTGAATTAATGACTCCTTATAATCGCATTGTTGTTAAACAAGAGAGTAAGAAAATTGTACTGCATGGAGTTAGGAATGTTCTGACATTAAAAGAGGAAAAACCAGCGGTTTGGGGAAGTAAATATGCTTGGGAAGTAGTCAAATCTTTTCCTTTAAGTAATTGGACAGAAATTATTAAAGCAGCAGCAGAACTTGACCCAATGGATGCGGAAGGTTATATTGTATGTGATAGTGAGTTTAATCGAGTAAAAGTAAAGTCGCCCCAATATGTGGCGATCGCCCATTTACGGGAAAATTTCTCTACTCGTCGAATGCTGGAAATTATCCTCAATAATGAAGGGGATGAGTTTTTAAGTTATTTCCCTGAATGGACTGAATTTTATGAAAAAATTATCGCTCAGTATAATAAAGCAGTCCAAGAAATTGAGGCAGTTTATCAACAGTATAAGGATATTCCTGTACAAAAAGACTTTGCTCTAGCAATCAAACATTTACCTTATGCAGGCATTTTATTTGCTTTAAGAGCAGGAAAATCTAGTAGTGTCAAGGAGAGTTTGCGCCAAACTTCTATTCCCAAAGTAGAACAATTGTTAGGAATTGAAAATATTTATTTAGGTGTATAATCAAAATGAAAAAAGTACTAATACTTATAGGATTACCAGCATCAGGCAAGTCGTCTTTTGCCAAAGAATTGCTCTTATCTCAACCAGGACATTGGGTACGCACAAATAAAGATTTATTGCGAGAAATGGCTCATGCTTCCCATTGGTCGCCAGCTAATGAAAAGTTTATTGTTAAATTGAGAGATACAATGATTTTAATGGCTTTGGAAGATGGGAAAAATGTTATTGTTGATGATACTAATTTTGGGCCACATGTTAACCATATTAAAGAGTTAGTAAAAGGGAAAGCGCAAGTAGAAGTTAATGATTCTTTTTTGCAAGTTCCTGTAGAAGAATGTATCAAAAGAGATTTACTTCGACCTAATTCTGTAGGGAAAGATGTGATTATGAAAATGTATAATCGCTATCTTCGCCCTCAAATTCAAACACCAAAATATAATCCAAATTTGCCAGATGCTCTTATTGTAGATATGGATGGAACATTAGCAATTTTCCATGATAGAAGTCCATACGATGTGTCAAAATGTGAGCAAGATTTACCCAATCAACCAGTTTTAGATACAGTGCATAAATGGCAAGAAAGTACTAAGATTATCATTGTTTCTGGGCGTACTGATGATGGTAAAACTTTAACAGAAAATTGGTTAGCAAAGTATGGGGTAAAATATAGCGCCCTTTATATGCGGAAAACAGGAGATATGCGCAAAGATTCTATTATAAAAGAGGAGATTTATCACAAATATATAGAAGGTAAGTATAATATCCGTTTTATTTTAGATGACCGCAATCAAGTTGTTGAGATGTGGCGCAGTTTAGGGTTAACAGTATTTCAAGTAGCAGAAGGAGATTTTTAAGTAGGTTTTGACCTAGGGGGCCGTCCTTGTCCCTAATTGGTTCTAATTGGTTGGTTAATTGGTTAAGATAGGGTTAAAACTCCCCCCCTTAATAAGCAGGGCTGTTTCATTTTACGCTTGCAGTTAAATAGATTATTGATTTTAATCAGCATATTTTAAATTAAATACTTAAATAACCAATTCTTAGAAATCAATGCTTGAGCTAATGTAGGCTTTACAAAATATAAAAGCAAGAATAACGATTTTTGTTAATTTTCCCCAAATTGTTAGAAATATAAGCCTGAAACCGTTAGATTTTAAGGGTTTTAAAAAGCCTTAAATTTTTAAATGAAACAGCCCTGCGGGCAGGGAAAGGGGCAGGGCTGTTTCATTTTACGTTTGCAGTTGAATAGATTATTAAATTTAATTAGCATATTTTAAATTAAATACTTACATAAATAGAGTTTAGAAATCAATGCTTAAGGCTGTGTAGTCTTTTTAAAAGAATCGAGCAA
>JADQBC010000115.1 GCA_016903655.1 Gomphosphaeria aponina SAG 52.96 = DSM 107014 | reverse complement strand
GGGCAACGTCAAGCATTGATGAGAGATGTTGTAGTAAAAATTGTTAATTTAGCAGAAAAATTCAATTGTGCCATAGGGATTGAATCATTAGATTTTAGCAAGAAAAAAGCCTCAATGAGTGAGGAGAGCAAGTTATATAATGAAATGCTTTCCAACCTTAGTACGGCTTTATTTAGAACGACTTTAGAATCCCGTTGCCAGCGCTGTGGAGTTGAATTAATTAAAGTAAACCCTGCTTTTACTTCCATTATTGGAATGATTAAATTCATGGCGAAATATGGATTAAATAGCGGAACGGCAGCAGGGATAGCAATAGCCCGACGCGCCTTAAGATTAACAGAAAAAATACCGCAATGCTTGTTAAAACCAGAGGATTGCAACAAGCATTTTTGGAGTTCTTGGAATAAAGTTGCTAGATATATTAAGCAACATTATATCCGAAGGAATCAACTTTTTCAATGGATGAAAGCTCTAGAGGGTTCTATCAGGTTACCAGATAACACGGAACATTTTCCTTCTTTGCAAGTAAACATTGGAACGGGTGAGCAGAAAAATCCTATTTATTCACCGAGGAAGTAGGTTTCTGGATATATGTCCACATATGTCTAGGAAAATAGTAGGTGCTCTGATGCCAAAATTTCCACTATTCCAGTTTGACCATTAATTTTTACTTGCTGACCATCTTGCAAGATTTGCGTAGCATGATTAATATCCATAACTGCGGGAATACCATATTCCCGCGCCACAATTGCACCGTGAGACAAACGACCTCCAACTTCAGCAATTAACCCTCCAGCACGAGCAAGTAAAGGGGCCCAACCTGAATCAGTATAGGGTACAACTAGAATAGTTTCTCGGTCAATTTCGCCAATTCTTTGCAGGTTGAGCAATATTTTAACTTTTCCTGTTACTACCCCAGGACTAGCACCAATACCTTGTAAACTTTGAGAGGGAGATAAATTTGTACTGGTGGGAATAAAAGCATTAACTGGAAAATTACCATAAATAACAAAAGGTACGGTAGTTAATTGCTCATTTTCTTGCAGTTGAAAACGTCTTTGTTGCACTAACTCAGATAATTGGTTTCTCAGTTGCTCATCATTTTCCTGAATTAATTTCTGAATTTCGCCAAACTCTAAATAAAATATATCTCCAGTAGCAGATAGAATGCCTATATTTTTCCATTGGTTTTCTAGAGCGACAAAACTCCAACGCAGATGGGCTAAAAGTTGGGAATAGACTTCTGTTACTTTACCTTTCAGGTTTAGTCTTTGCTGGACTATTTTTAATTGCCATGTTGGGGAGTTTTTGGCAGCAATTTCTGGCCTGTTGTTCTCATTTTTCCCCAAGAGAAATTGCGTAAACATTTCCCTGACTGCTTGCGGCTCTTCTTTCCAGCGAGGCACAGCAATATCAGTTCCTACTTCGCTTAAATAACCGTAAGTTTCTAACCACTTTTCAAATTCTTCTAACACAGTTTTTCCCTCTGGGGTTTCAGCTAACTGGGAAAATAAACATTGGTTTAATGGTAGAAGTTTTACTGTATCTTGAGCCAAGTTAGCAAGCGATCGCATTGATTTTACTTCTGGGGTTTTACTATTATCCAGTTCTGTGTCTGATACTTTAAAAATTCCCTGACGCAGTGCTAAACTTAAGGGAGCAAGAATACTATAATAAGCTGCTTTTTTCATCACCCCTAAAATATTTTCAATGCGTTCTAATAATTCATTCTCTGATAATTCAGATGGGTTTTGTTGCAGATTTTGTAAAGTAGGAACAAAATAATTTTTCTCATCCAATTCAAAGTCTTTAGTTAAATTTAACTCTCTCCTCAATAACTTTAATAATCCTGGAATATTGCTAATAGTTGACTTAAGGGGAGGTTTGCTAAATTTTGCCCTAAGAGTGAGAAATTCCAAGCTTTCTGGTGGTAATCCCATGCGGCGGAAAATTGTGCCTAAAAGAGTGGCATTAAAATAAGCTCGATGATAATGTAAAGTAGCAGTTGCAGTAAAGTCTAAATCGGCTGCTCTCTCCCCTAAAACTAAGGTAAAAATTTCCCCCCAAACCCCACAAATGAGGGGACGATTAATTGACCAAGTAAGAGGACGAATTAAACCAGGAATTACTTCAGCGGCAATTTTTCTGGTCCAAATTGGTTGTAAATTGGTAATTGGTCGAGTTTGCAGTAACCACAACTTTTCTCCATCATAAGTCCATTCTAAATCTTGGGGGATGCCATGATAAATTTCTTCTAATTCTCTGGCTAAATTAGCTACTTCCTGAACTAAGTTATTAGGGAGCATTTCCCCTTCAATATGAGGCGGAATAATTTGAGGATTTGCAGGATTATTAGAATGATTAATTACTCGATATTGTTGGGGGGTAATTTTTCCAGAAACTACTTGCTCTGCATTTCCTGGTAATGCTTCAATTATTACTGCATCATTGAGTTGCTCTATGGGATCTCGACTAAAAGCAACTCCTGAAAATAGGCCCTTAATTTGCTTTTGAATTAATACGGCCATTGCTGCATCTTTTTGTTGTCTATCCTGACGATATTGCACTGCTGCGGGGTTATTATAGGAAGCAAAACAATCCAGAATTGCCGTTTTTAGTTGCTCAGAATTAACTACATTTAAGATAGTAATATATTGTCCAGCAGCAGAAGCTAATTCTGAGTCTTCCCCTATGGCTGAAGAACGTACTACTAAGGGGGATTCTAAAGAAGGTTTGAGGAATTTCAGCACTGTTGCAGGGTCGCCTCCAGGTGGTAGTATCCACCCATCAGGAATTGAGTAACCATGACGTTTGAGTTGGGAGAGGGTAGCAGCTTTTTGTCCTACTTTTTGTGAATTTAATTCATTATTGAGCGCCATAATACCCTGGTTGCCTTGAAAAAAACTAAACATAGTTGGAGATTGTGCTTGTTGTGTGGGGAGGTTTAAGTCATCGGAAATATGGCGGTAAATTATAGCAAGTAATCCAGAAAGAGCGATCGCCGCCATAATTCTTGGTGAGTCATTTTGGTGTCTCAGTGCTATAATTACAACCAAAAGAAATAATACTAGCAAACGTCCAGTTTGTCGTTGGCGAAAAATAGTAAAACTAATGCTACTGATGAGAAAAATCAACCCAGCGGCGATCGCATCGTGAACCACTATCCCCCAGACTACATTAGTTGTACCTGCGCCTTTCCCTTTCCAGTAACGCCCGATTACCAACGCAATCAGAGCCACTAATTCCCAAGCTGGGGCAGAGGGGAAAAAATAACGAGCTAACAATACGGACATTATACCTTTGCCCGCCTCAGAAAGTACTGCCAAAATGCCCACCACCTTACCACCGTGATAAAAGGCAGCTGAAACAGAAACATTCCCAGTACCCAATTGAGCAAGTGACTTACCTGTAATAGCGTAGGTAATCCAATCAATTAAAGGTAGTCCACCTAAAATGGGACACAGCAATAAAATGAGTAGAATACCCCAAATTTGTGAGCTAGTCATTTTGCCTAATTGAACAATTTATGTTATTTATTTTAGCTATATTTAAGAGAGAGGAGAACAAATCGCTCAATTCTTCCTTGATTGACAATTTTCTCTATAATGTAAAACAAAGCTCATCAAAAAATGCTCTTTAATTAGTTAATTGAGGACGAATTATACCCCCAGGTCTTTTAACGTCAAATCCATAAAGATAAATCTCAGGCATATTAATGCGATTATCTAAACGACTTTCCAATATTCCCAGCTGAATTAAAATTTGCAGAATTTCTTCAGGTTCTGAATTAGGGGGTTTTTTATCTGATTCATTGCTCCAGGGTGTTGATGCCAAAATTTCGAGCAACTTAGATTTTTCCATAGGTACTCGATTACCTTTCAAACTTTGTTTTAAAGCTTCAATCCAAGGATATTCTTCTTGTACTAACTCCCTAATTCTGTCTTGAGAAACATCCATTAAAGCTGCTTGTAAATCAACAGGCTTTAGTAGCAAACTTTCGGTAAGTTCTTCCACTTTATCTAATCTCTTCTCCGCAGAAAAAGAAAATAGCTTTAAAAAAGAACGGGGAACAATCTTACCTTCAGTATCTTGAAGATGGTTAGGAATCCAACGATAAGTGTACCCCTTTCTTGGATTAGAACCCATAAATTTGCCCACCATTGTTTCCATAAGTAATTGATAGGGAGACTCATCAGATGAGGGGAGGAAACCCAGTAATGGATGCGAGTCAACAATGAGACCTGAAACTGTCTGTAAATAATCACTCATTTCTTGTCCAGAATTAGCTAACCGCTTAACAAATAACTGATACAAAGATAATTTATCCCATTCCAGACGAGTTTGATGACCTTGTAGTTTAGAAGCATCAGGAAACCATAAAAATTCCTCACGAAATAAATCAGTATTTAGCAATTGAGGTAGTAATTACTAGCGGTGGAATTAAGACTTTAGAAATTTATCAAGGGTTAGGTGTTCCAGAAGTCTGGTTTTGGCAAAAAGAACTTTTAACCGTTTATTTTTTGCAAAATGGAGAGTATATTCAGCAGGCAAAAAGTCAGTTATTTCCCAATTTAGATTTATCTTTATTAAAGAAATATCTCCAATATGATGAACCTTTTGATGCTGTGTTAGATTTTAGAAATCAGCTGAGAAATAGTTTATTTTCTATTTAACAGTAGAGCAGATTCTCCTAATTATTAGCCATTAATTAAAGCTTCCACAAATTCATAACTAGAAAAAGGCCGCAAATCTTCGATTCCTTCCCCAGCACCGACAAAACGAATCGGCAGATTTAACTGTTGTGCAACAGCTAGTGCTATACCACCTTTAGCACTACCATCCAGTTTAGTTAAGACAACTCCGCTCAGTTTGGCTGCTTCTAAGAAAACTTCAGCCTGACGCAAACCATTTTGCCCTACTGTAGCATCTAAAACTAAAAGAGATTCTACTGTGGCATTAGGGGCTTTTTTATCAATAATCCCCCGAATTTTTGCCAGTTCTGCCATCAGATTTTTCTTATTCTGCAAACGCCCTGCTGTATCTACTAATAATAAGGTGGTTTTCTTCGCTTGAGCAGCGGCGATCGCATCAAAAACCACTGCTGCTGGGTCAGTATTTTGCCCCTGGTTGGCAATTACTGGTGTCCCACTTCTTGCGCCCCAAATTTTTACTTGTTCCACTGCCGCCGCCCGAAAAGTATCAGCAGCCGCTATCATACAGCTATAACCTGATTTAACTGCTAAATGGGCTAATTTCCCAATTGTTGTGGTTTTTCCTGCCCCATTCACCCCTGTAAGCAGCCAAATATTCAGATGATCTTCTTCTAAACTTAAAGCTTGATTTTCCTGCTTTCCCTGGGGTTGATCCAGTAATTCACGGAGGATATTTTTCAAGTAAGCGATCGCCTCTTCTGGCGGTAAAGCTTCTGCGACCAATTTACTCTGCAACTTACCTATTATATAATCCGTTGCTTCTACACCCACATCCGCCTGTAACAGCAGCGTCTCTATTTCTCCCACTGCCTCTTGGTTCAGTGGCCCTTGACCTACAATTGCTTTTAATTGATTTACTAAACCGCGACGAGTTTTCCCCAAACCTTGACGCAAACGTTTCAGCCAGTTTATTTCTTCAGCAGAAACTTCTTTCGCACTACGACCTTGTTCTGCTAGTACTTTAGCTGACCAGACAAAATCCTCATCAAAGGCTAATTTTCCCTCTTCCAAGGTAGTTTCAATTGCTGTTTCCTTCAGTACCTCGAGCCGCTCCGACTTTCGCATCCAAGCAGGGAGTGTTTCAGCTTCCGTTTCCAGTGACGTTTCAGGAGGTTGCTCTTCCCCTTCCAACTCTTCTTCTGTAGTTTCTCCTTCATCACTTTGAATATTTTGATAAGCAGTTTTTGCCCAGTTCAACAGTTCTGATTTTTCCGACTCCGTTACTTGAGTCTCTTCAGAAACTGCCTCAGATTTTTGCGGTTGTGGTGCCAGGCTTTGTGGGTTATGAGCAGAGGGGCGACGAAACCAATTAAACATAAGGATCACAATAAATTATTATTTCCATGACAGCCATTTTAGCGAGATTTCAGGGCCGCTTGATTTTTCTCAATCACTCTTCGCAGTACGCCGTTAATAAATCTATAACCTTCTTCATCAGAGTAGCGTTTTGCCAATTCCACTGCCTCATTCACTGCCACCTTATAAGGGATATCAAGAAATAATATTTCTGCCACTGCCATTGTCAGCAGATCACGGTCAATTTTGGGCAGACGACTTAACTGCCAATCCACGAGCACTGTTTCTATTGTTGTTTCAATCTCTTTGTTTCTGCGATGAACCACCCCGATCAATTCCAGGGCATAAGCTCGTACCTCGTATGTTTTCGACAATGCGATAAATTCGGGCAATTCCACCGCCGCTCCCAAATGATTAATTGCTGCTTTAGTCAGTTGCAAAGCTTCATTAATCATTGCTTTCGCCTCTTCTAAGCTACCTGCACAAATTTCGCTCCTCAAAATTTTCTCATTTCCCCGTTTTACTTCAGTAGTCGCCTTTTCCAAAGCATCTTGAATTTCCCCTGTAAGTGTCCGAGTTGCCGCTGTCACCAAATGTTCTAATTCCTCCTCTTGGAGTTTTTCTGGTTCAGCATTTACTTGACTCAAGCTTAAAAGCGCTAATTCACGGGCAATGCGACGGGGTTGTTGGCGTAGTGGCTGAGTTTGTTTCCGTGGTGCCATATTAACTTTCTTCTTCTATAGGTAAAACTTGCCGTTTTTCTTCAGAAAGGGTTGACTTAACTTTTTTATATTTAGGGAGAGCAATTGGCACAGGTGATATTTCATTTGTACTAACAATCCCCCCAGAAATGAGCACTTTAAAAGCATCTTCAATGGAGATTGAAAGATCGATCACATCATCCTCTGGTACAATGGCATACCAGCCCGATGTAGGATTAGGCGTTGTGGGAATAAAAACACTCAGCACTGGCTTAGTGAGATGGGATTGAATTTGGTTACTGATTGTCCCTGTCACAAAACCGAGAGTCCAAATTCCCCTGCGCGGATATTCCACCATGACAACTCGCCGAAACTTGCTCTTAGAATCTTTCAAAAGGGTTTCTAAGATCTGTTTCAAAGTTTTATAGACAGATCCAGCCAGGGGAATTGCTTGCAGAATCTTCTCCCCAAAATCTAGGAACCATCGCCCCACTATATTACGGGCCATTAAGCCAATCAGCAAAATAAACATGAGGGGCACAGCCAACCCCACCAAAATATTGAGAATATTCGTGAGGAATGGATCAAGACCATCAAAGGGATTGAGCTGTTTAGGAATCTGGGTGAGAAAATTAATCACCCAATTAGAAATAGTAAATGTTAGCCAAATAGTTGTGGCTAGAGGAATTACTACCAGAAAACCTGCGATCAGGTCATTTTTTAAATCTTGCTTGAAGCGTTGAAGCACAGAATGCCGACTCTCCTTACAACTGAATCAGTTTTTACTTATTACTTTTTTGCTTATGCCAGCAGTGGTTTTTTTTTTATTACTTGTTTCTCTCACTCAACTGTTTTGAGCTGATAGGTTTTTAACTGGTAGTGTCTTGACATTTTTCTTCTGACCTTTGTCTTTTTTTTAGATTAACAGACCGAAATAGTCTTGATCAGGTACTATTGCTTATTGTATCCTATTTTACTGCCTCTTCTCAGATTATTTTAATATTTTTTTAGTTACATTCCTTTAACTCTTCCTCATCAACGATTTGAAGGTACTTTTTGCCCCTTAGTTTTGCTGCTGCCCATGCCTTTCAAACCCAGCCAGCCAATCACTATGTAGCCACCTGACAACATAAAACTGCTCAAGCCCACTCTTATGCCTTGTTTCGCCAGGCTTGCTTTAGTATCGTTTTGCCTTTGAAGTTTTTGCCCCCGTAGTTGAGTTTGCAGTTCACTCAGTTTAGCTTCAAGTCCTTCTGGATCTCTTGCCAATTGCTGTAGGTTTTCTAGTTGCTGTTTTGTATTTTGCAACTCTTGTTTTTGTGCTTCATTGAGCTGTTGTCCTTCAAATTCTCCACTAGCGAGCAATTCGTCGATTTGTGTGATTCTTTGGTCAATTTGTTGGAGACTTGCTGGATCTTTGCTCAGAGTATTTAACTCATCATATTGCGCTTGCAGTTGTTGTTCTACTTGACTTGCGCCTTTAGCAATTTGCTCGAGTACACTATTACTAACCAGGCTCAGACTTCTCACATTCAGGGGAACCATGAGCAAAAACAACAATCCGAGAAAACTAGCTAGGATAAATACGGGCAATTTTAAATCGGGAAAAGAAGATTTAACAGTGCTATGAGTATCAATCCAGTTTCCTACCAAGAAAAAAGCAATTCCCACCATCGGGATAATCCCCCGATCCACAATTTGACTTGTAAAGTTTATTTGCCATTGGGGGTCTTGCCAATTTAAGGGAATTGCCACTGCCAGGTAGTCTAGTAAAGACGAGATCATTAAAATGATTCCGACTAATTTAAGCACTAAGGAAGTATATGGCGAACTACTAGAGTTATTCATGGTTTTTATTTTTTTCTATTTTAAATTACATCATTTTTAGTTTAACCTGAGTTATCAATGCCATTAACTAATGTTAAAACTTTGGGTTTTTTATGTTTCCTGAAACCCAGTCTGAAACTGCTTGAAAATAGCCAAAATGTTAAATTTTTCTGAAGAAAATTGGCTCTCTGTTCAAAATTCTACCATTACCTTTTAAAATCAATTAACCATTGAGTGGCAAAAACTAATGCAAAAATTTATAGAAGTCTTACCTGATCTACAAGAGTTGGTTAACCGTTCTCTGCTCATTGTCAGAGAAAAAATACAAGCAGCTATTGTTGAGCGCGGTTTGTGTACTTTGGCTCTAGCTGGTGGAAGTACGCCTGTACCTTTGTATCGGGCACTCTCATCCGAATCTTTTCCTTGGGAAAAAATTCATGTCTTTTGGGGAGATGAGCGCTATGTACCCCCAGACCATCCCGATAGTAATCAGAAAATGGCGCGGGAGGTATGGCTCAATCAGGTGAAAATCCCAGCAAGTAATATTCATCCTATGCCGACAGCTTCAGTAAATCCCACAGTGGACGCTGAAAAATACTCTAGCGAACTCAGTGAATTTTTTCAAGTGTCAAAGGGAGAGTTTCCTGTTTTTGATCTTATTTTACTGGGCATGGGAGATGATGGACACACAGCATCTCTCTTCCCTCATACCGATGCTCTCTCGGTGAGAGATCGCCTGGTGACAGTGGGGAATAAAGATGGCCAACCTCGCTTGACTTTTACCGTTCCCTTGCTCAACAATAGCCGCTGTGTCATTTTTATGGTTGCTGGAGAAAATAAGCAATCAGCTTTAGCACAGATTTTTGCCCCTTCGGGAGATGAGACTAGCTACCCAGCCCGCCTGATCCAACCTATGGGAGAATTGTGGTGGCTATTAGATCAATCGGCTGGAGTTATTATTAGCTAATCTAGATAATTCTTAACCAAGATCTAGACTAAAAGTATTATTAGATAACTGCTGAAGCAAAACTAACTATGATTGTCTGCCCTAAATGCAAACACCAAAACCCTGATGGTGCTACTCAATGCGAGGCTTGCTTAGAACCTTTGCCAACTACGACGAATTGTCCGAACTGTGGTGCAATAGTACAAACAGATGCAACTTTTTGTGGGCAATGTGGTTATAATTTACAGCCACAAGCAGAAGTAGAGGAAGAAATACCAGAAGCCCTAGAAATACCAGAGATACCAGCAACAATTGTTACTGAGTCGGCAACCTTAGCAGGGAAAACTTCTGAGACTAAAGAAAGACAAATACCTTCTCTGGAAAAGGTTTCAATGCCTACTACTGTTTCTCCCCCCCCGCCGCAAACAGAAATTGCAGCAACGACTCCAGCATCTGAGGAAGTGGCTAATTTGATTGCAAGCGTACTAAATAAAGAAAATGAATCTGAGCCTGTCGCACCTTTTTCTACTCGGAGTCAATCATTACCAGATTTAGAAGCAGAAGAGGAAGAAGAAGGGGTTAAATCAGAAGCGACTGTAGTGACAGGTCAAGCTACGCAATTGCAAGTGATTACGGCAAAGTTGCTCCACGTGCAAACAAATAAAACCATTGATTTGCAACAAAATCTTTCAATAATTCACATCGGGAAACCTAATGAGCAAGTGCCGCCAGATATTGATGTGTCTGGTTTTCCTAATTCAGATGTGGTTTCCCGCATTCATGCGGATATTCGAGTAGAAGGTGGAACTTATTTTATCGAAGACGTGGGAAGTACTAATGGAACTTATGTTAATCATGCCCCCCTCGCTATTGGGAATCGTCATAAACTAAGAGCAGGCGATCGCATTGCTTTGGGTAAAGAAGATAAAGTAACTTTTATCTTCCAAATGTCTTAAAATAGCCAAAAGACATCTCCAATAAAAATGCTATAACTGTTATGCTACCCTATAAAAATCGGGGTTTCTGGAGATGTCTCATTAATGGCAAAGAAAGAGATGGTTAAGACAATCTTTCAATGGGTTTAAACGAGATTGTCTGTGAAAAGATTGCCTCAAAAACATCATCTTTGCTATCAGATATGATACTAAGGACTACTGATTAGGGACATTTCTAACATACGCTGAATTGGTCGTAAAGCTGCAACTCTAATTTCCTCTGGCAGAATAATTTCTGGGCTACGATTTTTCATAGCCAGATACAATTTTTCCAAAGTATTTAACCGCATATGAGGGCATTCATTGCAAGCACAATTAGTCATTGAAGGAGCAGGAATAAAAGTTTTTTCTGGTGCAGCTTTCTCCATTTGATGGATAATTCCTGGCTCTGTTGCTACAATAAATTCCCTACTTGAGCTAGTTTGAGAATATTTTAAGAGAGCTGTGGTTGAACCAATATAATCAGCGTGACGCAACACAGGCGGTTCACATTCTGGATGGGCAATAATTTCCGCTGCCCGGTGTTCTATTTTTAGCTGCACAATCCTTTTCTCAGAAAAAGTTTCATGTACCATACAGCTACCTAGCCACAATACCAAATCTCGCCCTGTTTGCTCCATCACATAACGCCCTAAATTGCGATCGGGAGCAAAAATAATGGGTTGATTTTGAGGAATTTGATTCACAATCTGTACAGCATTGGAGCTGGTGCAAATAATATCACTCATCGCCTTAATTTCAGCGGTGCAATTGATATAAGATACCACTAGATGATGGGGATGAGCTGCTTTAAATTGAGCAAATTCTTCTGGTGGACAACTATCCGCTAGCGAGCAACCTGCATTTAAATCTGGTAATAATACCAACTTGTTCGGGTTGAGAATTTTGGCAGTTTCCGCCATAAAGTGAACTCCAGCAAAGACGATAGTATCAGCATCGGTCTTCGCTGCTTTTTCAGCCAGCCCCAGGGAGTCGCCGATATAGTCAGCAATATCTTGAATATCTGAGTCCTGGTAGTAGTGAGCGAGAATAACAGCATTTAACTCTTGTTTGAGAGCGGCGATCGCTCCAAACAGGTCAAATGGGATCGAAGGTTTAGGGTTGGTGAATGCAGTTGTAAACACAGTTTTGATTAATCCGTCAAATTATAGTTATTCTTACCATAATTATTATAGTAGATTTTACCAAAATTTGTGTTCTGCTTGACAAACCAGTAATTGTTTCGGTCTTTCGATACTAAGCTAGATGAACTACCGTACTTCAGGCTCTTCAAGTATTTCTTCTGTGTCATGGTGCAGGATTTTTACAGGGAATGGCATACCATGATTCAATTCAACCTGCTTGTAGAACAATAAGATAGCTTCAGTTGTCGTCAACCCAAGATCTTCAAAAATCGCCTCTGCATTTGCTTTTAATTCAGCATCTATCCTGACTTTTATCAGTTCTGTCCTGTACATAATAACTACACATTTGAGATTACTTAGATAAGTGTAGCTCTTGGCGCTCCATCTGAGACAAAACTCTCAACAGCCTTTTGTAAATTAGGTAACAGCCAATTATAGTATTGAGGATAAACTGGTAAACGTGGGACTAATTCCCATCCTGCTGGTTCTAAAATTGCTGCTAGGGACTTTGGGGTGGGATGAGGATAATCAGGATTTACTTCATCAGAGGGACTAATTCCCCCTAAATCCCGCGCACCAGCAGCTAAACACTCCAGTAAAAAATTCGCTTCTGGGACTAAATTAGGGGGAATTTGAATCGTAATATTTTCTGGCAGGATATCCCTTGCTTGAGCAATTACTTCTGGGAGTTGATGGGGATTAAATGCTGACGCAGTATAACTTTGTTGATTCCCCCGACTATGGGGTTGGAGGATAACCTCTTGAATATGACCCCAGCGTTGTTGAATTTGGGCGATCGCCTCTAAACTCTCCCACCAGTCTGCTGGGGTTTCTCCAATTCCCAACAACAAACCAGTAGTAAAAGGAATACCCAGTTCCCCCGCCCATGCTAATTGTTGCAGACGCAATTCTGGCTTTTTACTGGGTGCGTGACGATGGACTGTTTCGAGTAGTTGAGGCGTTAACTGTTCTAACATCAATCCCATCGACACATTCACCTGCTTTAACTGTGCCATTTCTGCAAAACTCAAAGGCCCTGCATTCGTATGAGGGAGAAACCCCATTGAAAGAGCAAGTTCACCCAGATCGTAAATTCTCTGTAACCAAGAAACTCGCCTAGATGAATAAGGATGCACCTCTCCACTGAGAATCAGTATCTCACAAACCCCTTGAGACTGGAGTTGTGTGAGTTTTTGTTTTGCTGCTGATAATTCTAACCAGGGACTTTCACCAGGGTCTGCGCGAAAATTACAATAAGTGCAGCGATTAAAGCATTCATAAGTAGGAACTATGGTATATGCGGAACTATAAGTAACTATTTGAGACATTTTATTAGTCTAAGCTCATTAGTCTAAGCTCATGAGTCTAAGCTCATTTTCAAAGCGCTTCGAGATTATTTTCCCCAGTGCGAATGCGGGTAATTTGTTCAATAGGGGTAATAAATATTTTGCCATCGCCAATTTCACCAGTTCTTGCAGCAGCGCTGAGTTGTTCCACTACCATTTCAAGGTGAGTGTCATCCACGATAATTTCCACCTTAATTTTTGGGAAAAATTCAATGGAGTACTCAGAACCGCGATAGCGTTCCGTTTGACCTTGTTCTTTGCCAAAAATGCGTACGTCCGTAGTTGTCATGCCAATAGCGCCAGCATTAACTACGGCATTTTTTACTTCATCTAGTTTCCAAGAACGGATAATTGCTTCTATTTTTTTCAAGTTCCTAACTCCTTACTGGCGCTGTCTTTTAAACAGTATGACAGGCTCTAGCATTAAACGCCTAACTTTTTGTAGCTATTAATACATTTAACATCTGAGTCTTTCAACTCCACAGTTATACGCCAACAACCATTTTGAGCAAGTTCTGGTTGAGTAATAACTACTCCAGCGATGTTTGATGGGGAAGTAGGTTCATGACTGATAAAGACTATATCTCCAAGGGCATATTGACTGGTAGGAGTAAGAGGAATGGGTTGATTGTCATCCTTCCAGGGATGTTTCCCAGTGACATTTTCTTCCACTTCTGCATCAGTCCTTACTTTTCTAATTGCCATTTCTGGTGGTAAACCCCGCAGATACCAGCGATAAACCTTAGCTAAATAAATATCATTTCCATCCCATTGTTGTGCTATCTGCTGCTGTACCTCTTCGGGAACAAGTTTTTCCAGTGCTGGTAGTCGTTTGGCGGTAAATTCATCCCTCCCAGATTTGAGATTTAAATAGTCCTTAAATTTAGCTTTAGCACCTATAGCAGAAGGCAGAAGGCAGAGGGCAGAAGGCAGAAGGCAGAGGGCAGAAGGCAGAAGGAAAACCCTTACTATTATTAAGTTTTAGATTTTGATAATGTCCTAACTATTCCCATCTTTGCTATAATTTGATAATTTGGGCTATTGTTGGCTCAATTCCAGCGGGAGTATTGGCTATTGCTGGTTCAATTTCCGAGGAAATATTTTCAGCCACTGGGGTTTTCTTTTGACGCTGAAAACTATTGCTACTCCCAAAACCCTGATTCATACACTGATTTGCTGCTGCGTCAGCCAGTTTATTCTGATCTCTGGGTATCCAATTAATTGTTACTTTCTGAAAACTGCGGCTTAAACTACGAGCTTGATTACAGAGGGAACGAAGGCGATCGCTGTTTATTTTCCACACACCATTTACCTGATTAACCACCAGGTTACTATCTCCTTTCACCTGTAACTCCTGAAGCCCTAATGCTTTGGCTTCCTGAAGTCCAACAATCAAGCCTGTATATTCTGCTTCGTTATTCGTGGCAAAGTCGAGAAACTCACTTACCGAATGACATACTCCATCTGGCATCAAGATAACTGCTGCTCCTGCTGCTTTCCCAGGATTTCCTCGCGAACCTCCATCAAAAAAGAGTACAGGAATATTACTTGGTTGGTAATTATTGCTTTTCTTCTTCTTGCTCATCATCCCTCCATACTGAATATAAGCAAATTTGTTCTTAAATTTATCTCAACCAAACCCTCTTTGTTATTGCCCTTTAGGACACAAATGGTTTCTTGAACTACATAAATCCTCTTAATGATAAGCAAAACTTATCATTGAGATAAAAAAGTTTAGCTGAAAAACCCTTGACAAAACTTAACAATCCATTTAATATAGTAAATATAGATAAGCACATTAACAACCAAATAGCAATCATAAAACCATGACCACAACTTTACAGCAACGCGAAAGCGCTTCCTTGTGGGAGCAGTTTTGCCAGTGGATCACTAGCACCGAAAACCGTCTTTACATCGGCTGGTTCGGAGTATTAATGATCCCTACTCTCTTAACTGCAACCATTTGCTACATCATCGCTTTTATTGCAGCTCCCCCAGTGGATATTGATGGGATTCGTGAGCCTGTAGCTGGTTCATTGTTGTACGGAAACAACATCATCTCTGGTGCTGTTGTACCTTCCTCTAA
>JADQBC010000128.1 GCA_016903655.1 Gomphosphaeria aponina SAG 52.96 = DSM 107014 | reverse complement strand
TAATTATTTAATATAAAATATGATAATTAAATTTAAGAATCTATTCAACTGCAAACGTAAAATGAAACAGCCCGGCCCCGCGGGCTCGGGGGGGAGAAATGCTTGGAATGTAGGGCTCCCTCCCCTTACTAAGGGGAGGGTTGGGGTGGGGTTTATTAGAATTTTGCTCAATAATTTTTCTTAAAACCAAAGAACAATTAGCAACCACTAAATCCAAATTTATTTTTACTTGTGATAGACATTTAGCAGGATGATGATCAATTCTAATAATTTGACGTTGTGGCGCACATAAATCTGCTTCCCATTGTAAACTTTCTTGCTGATTAAAATCTAACCCAACTAAGAGTAAAACTTCAATATCCTTACTCAATAAAGTTTGTTTTGCTCTTAAATGACCATTAATACTAAAAGTTCCTAAACTCAGAGGATGAGTTTCTGGAAAAATACCCTTTGCTGCTGCTGTTGTAGCAATAGGAATGTTAAATTTTTCCGCGAATTGAAGTAAAATTGAGCTAGAATTTCTTAACCTTTGTCCTGCTAGTAAACAAATTTTAGTATTTTGACTTAAAACTTCATTGATTTTTGCTGCGGTTGAGTCAATTATTGTTAATTCTTCTTGGGATAAACATGACTCTATTTGAGGAATTACTGGTGGTGATTTGTAAATGTGATTTTGAATATCTAAAGGAATAGAAAGATGAACAGGAGTTGAGTATTGCAGAGATACAAAAGCATTATTTAATTCCGCATTGAGTTTTTCTGGGTCATTAATTTCTGTTGAATAACTCACATTGTGCTGAAAGATTTGCAGAGCATCAACATCTTGAAAACCACCAATATTTCTTAAATTATTCGGCACATTTCCCGTGATAAAAAATACAGCACTTTCATCTTCTTTCGCATTAAAAGCTGCCGTAATTAAATTACTAGCACCTGGGCCACCTGTACTTAAACATAAACCAATATTTTTACTAGCACGAGCATAACCATCAGCAATATAACCCGAACCCAATTCACTATTACAGATAATTGGTGCGATCGCATCAGAATTAGTTAAACTTTCTAATAATGGATCAATGAGATAACCAGGGACAAAAAAAGCATATTTAACTTGGTAAGCAGCCAAGTATTTAATAACAAAATCAGCACCAGATAAAGTAACTATTAATTTCCTCATATTAAGACATAAAATAACCACCGTTAACATCAATGGTAGCTCCTGTGATATAAGCAGCAGAGTCAGAAGCTAAAAAAACAATTGCTTCCGCTACTTCTTCAGGTTTTCCTAACCTTTTTAAAGGAATACCAGCTAACATTTTTTCTTGCTCTTCAGCAGAACAACTATCCCACCTTTTTGCTACTCTTTTAGTTAAAGTTATCCCAGGTGCCACTGCATTAACAGTAATATTATCTTCAGCCAAAAGTAAAGCTAAATATCTAGTTAAACCCAATACTCCAGCTTTAGCCGCTGAATATTGTGGGCCAGAAAATATACTTTCTTTTCTAATATTTCTACCTGCTAAAGAAGCTAAATTAACAATTCGCCCATACTGTTGTTTTTTCATTACAGGGGCTACCTTTTGACACAAGAAAAACACAGAAGATAAATTTTTATCAATGGTTTGTTGCCATTCTATCTCGGTTACTTCCTCTAAATTTTTAATGGGAGAACTTCCCCCAGTATTATTAATTAAAATGTCAATTTTTCCCAATTTATTGCTAGTTTCTGTAACAATTCTCTTAATTGTCTCCTTTGAACAAATATCTCCCACAATAATTAAAGGTTCATTCCCAATAGTTTTAATTTCATTAGCAGTAGTAATTAATTTAGCTTCATCACGACCATTTAAAACCACTGTTGCTCCTTCTTTTGCTAATAATAAAGCTGTTGCTTTACCAATTCCTGCTGATGAACCTGTAATTATAGCAATTTTATTCTGAAATTTACCTTGATTTTGCTTAAACATTTGTTGTTTCTCCAGAAACCTGGGCTACTTAATTTATTTAATGATTAAATTTTATCCAGTAATTTTTAACTGAGTGCTTCAATTTCTGCTAACAAATTCGCCTGGGTTATTGGCATAGCCTTGAGTTACTACTTCCCCCACTTCTCCTACTGGTAACAAGTTCCCCATTTCAGTCATAATCGCAATTTCCAGGCCCGCTGCTACTCCCACCGAACCAGCTTTGCGCACGAAGGGCGGTAAAGGATTACTTACTGGCTTCTGTAACTTTATATAGCAGAAGGCAGAAGGCAGAGGGCAGAAGGCAGAAGGAAAACCCTTACTATTATTAAGTTTTAGATTTTGATAATGTCCTAACTATTCCCATCTTTGCTATAAAATAAATCACAGGAGCATTAAATACTTCTTCCCATTCTGCAACATTAGACATGGAAATCACGCTATATATTAAAGGCGCAACATTATTGCGCCCCTACTATTAATAAATTTTTTCCAGTTTTTAAACAATCACAATCTCCAAACCCACTAGCTTTAATCTGAATAATATCACTACCAGAAACAAAATCTTTAATTCGATAACATCCCTGACGAGACTTGGGTAATTGTTACCTTTGTGAAGTCAGATAATATTGACTTAGAATCTCAAGGAATTGACAGAGAAAAGGCTAGGACTACACGGGCCAATTTAGCTACTTTTATGGACTTTTTAGGCACAATGGCAGGGCTGAGTTAAATGCAGGTTTCCTGCCAATTATCGGCGGGTTAGGTAAGCAACAAGTGCGGAACAAGTGAGAAGTTCGCTTTTCGAGCAGATTGAAATCTAGACTAGGAAAGAGAATGTAAAGAATTGTTGCGAGTTAAAACATAACCCACACCTCGTACTGTTTGAATAAGGCGCTTTTTCCCCTCCTGGTCAATTTTCATCCGCAAATAGCGAATATACACTTCTATCACATTAGACTCTCCCCGAAAATCATAACCCCAGACATTTTCCAAAATCTGTTCCCGACTCAAAACTTCCTGGGGATGAGACATAAGATACTTGAGCAGTTCAAACTCCTTCACCGTCAGGTCAATTTTCTCTCCCTCACGAATTACCTGACGAGTACTCAAATCTAAAACCAGTTCACCAAAGCGCAATTGTTCCGTAACTTTTTCTTGGGTTTGCAGGTAAATCTTTAGTAACTGCAAAAACTTCTCGGAGTCATAAGGCTTGAGTAAATAATCATCCGCACCTGCTTCGAGACAAGTTACCCGCTCCTCAACTGTTGCTTCATCAATTAACATAATCACAGGAATGCGACTGCCAGTATTTCTCAGTTGACGGCAAAACTTTAAAGGTTCTTCATCATGGTCGATCACCACTATTGCTGGTTGTAATTCCTCTACCTGGTGCAAACCTTTGATGGTGTCTGAAACAACCAAATAACCAAATCCTGCTTCTTTCAGGTCTAAACTTGCCCTGCGAGTAAACATTTCATTCGTCTTCACTAGGAATACCAAAGGATTTAGGGCTGAAGTAACAGGAGACATAGGCTTGAAATTCTGAGTATTAATACTTATCCCTTTACTTTTAACACAAAATAACAACTGTTGATCTGATCAACAGCTCCCAAAAGAAGACAGAAAATTGGTTAAGGAAGTTCCACCGAGGTAGGTTTGGCAATGTGAGGTAGTCCCCAACCCAGTTTTTCCCGCAAAATGCGGAAAAACTCTGGGGGTTGTAAGCGAATAAAACGAGCAGGATAGGGGGATTTTTCTATATGTATCCTATCTTCTGGCAAAACATAACAACCACCATTCCCATCCACCACCAACACCATCTGTTGGGGAGTCGCAGGAAAAATATTCACTGGTTCGCTATCAGAAAACACCAAAGCGCGAGATGCTAAAGAATGGGGACAAATGGGCGCTAATTGCAGCACAGGTACATCTGGCGTAACCACTGGCCCCCCAGCACTGAGAGAATAAGCAGTAGAACCTGTAGGCGTAGAGACGATCACCCCATCTGCGGCAATATCTACCGCAGCGTGTCTGCCGATTTGGATTTCAAAATGGCACATACTGGTCAAGGGTTCTCGATGGATGACCATTTCATTGAGACAGAGTGCCTCCCATAATAATACATCCTGACGTAACACCTGCACTGTCAACATTGACCGTTCTTCAATCTCATATTCTCCCGCCAGTACTTTTTCCAGTGCCATTGGCAACTGATTTAAGTATATTTCTGTAAGAAATCCCATGTGTCCTGTATTCACAGTGAGCAAGGGTATCCCACAGGGGGCTAGCTGACGGAAGGCTGATAAAACTGTCCCATCTCCCCCCAAGACAATGGCAAAACTTACATCTGCACTAAAATTGGGTGGGGTTATCTGTTCTATTCTGGTATGACAAACTGGATTTTTGGGGCGAGAGTATCCCAAAATTCCCCCAAACCCCGTTGCCAGAGAAATTTCCCAACCACAAGCTGTTAGCTTGTTTTGCAATTCGGTCGCTACGTTACAAGCTATTGGTTTGGTATCGTTGTAGATAATGCCTGCTTTGGGCATCTGCTAATATTCCTGTTTCAGCTTTACTATTCAATCAGTTATCAGTGACCAGTTATCAGTTATCAGTTATTTGATTTTTAATCCATAAAAGTATAACCAATGACTAATGAGCTTAGACTAATGACTAATGACCAATAATACTCAAGACTGGGTTTTAAAAGGGGTTTTTTTCTTCTTTTTGTTTTTATTTTTCTCGTAATCAATTTCCTTAAGCTTTTTCAAAATGCGATTAAAGTATTCTTCGAGATAAGCTTCTAAGGTAGTTGTTTCTTTGGGGTCAAGTCCAAATATTTGATAAACTTCATCCATTGGTGCATCTAATGGTTTCCCACTGGCGATAACTTCAGCAAAAGCTAACCGCTCTGAAGCATTTTGACCCCACTGGAAAAAACGAGTAAACCGCCGCATTAAACGCAAAAACCCCGAAGGTATTCGGGATATTTTCACATCTCTACCTGAGAAATTCTCGCAAAGACGAATAATTTCATCTGCTGTCCAGGCACGAGTCCCCACAACAGGAAAAGTACGTTTTTCTGTTTCTGGTACTCCTAAAGCTGCTACTGCAAATTTAGCAATATCCTGGGTATCCATATAAGCTATTGGTGTACTTTCCCCTGTTACCCAAACCACTTGATTATCTAAAATTGGTATAGCATATTGACCGATTAACCCTTGCATAAAGCCACAAAGCTGCAAGGTTGTGTATTTTAACCCTGTTTCTGCTAGGAATAATTCGGTACAATGCTTAATTTCCATTAAGGGGACATTGGGATATTGCGCCGCATTGAGAATAGAGAAAAATACATATCTTTCTATTCCTGCCTGTTTTACTGCTTGAATTAATTTTACTTTTCCTTCCCAATCTACCTGTTTTATGCTAAGAGAATCCGTAGCTCTCGCTGTTGCTGCATCGATTACCGCTTCTATGCCTTCGAGGGCGGGGGGTAAAGTTGTGGCATCACAAATATCACCCTTAATTAGTTCAGCGCCCCATTCTTTCAAAAAAGCTGCTTTTCTGGGGTTGCGCACTAAACAGCGCACTTTATGACCCGACTCAAGTGCGTGACGAGCCACCTGTCTTCCCAATGTGCCAGTAGCACCGACTAGCAATAAATCCATTTATTAATTTTGTAAAGTTTTTTTAAGTTTCTCTCAGATTTTATCATGTTGGTACTAATCGCTAAAGCGATTCTGATTTTGATCCCATGTAAGTTACACTAAGGCAATTCCCCAGTAGGGGCATGGCATTGCCATGCCCCTACAAAACCCCACATTGACCCTGATAACGCAGGAGATGATCGCATAACACTAAGGCTACCATTGCTTCTACCATTGGTACTGCTCTGGGTAACACGCAAGGGTCATGTCTGCCTTTAGCTGCTAGGGTAGTTTCTTCTCCTGTGTTTGTTACTGTTTTTTGTTCTTTCCCAATGGTGGCTGTGGGTTTAAATGCAGCACGAATTACTAGATTTTCCCCGTTGCTAATTCCCCCCTGGATACCCCCAGAACGATTTGTGACTGTGCGGGTTCTGCCTGACTCGTCCAAGTAATACGCGTCGTTATGTTGGCTTCCTGTTAATTCTGTCCCTGCAAAACCTGAGCCAATTTCAAAGCCTTTGGTAGCTGGTAATGACATTACTCCTTTTGCCAAATCTGCTTCTAATTTATCGAATACTGGCTCTCCTAACCCTGCTGGCACATTTCTGGCTACACATTCCACTATGCCACCGATTGAATCTTTTTCCCGTAGTGTCTGATCGATTAATTCAATCATTTTTTCGGCGTAGTCTGGGTTGGGACAGCGAACTATATTACTTTCTACTTGTTCTAAAGTTACGGTATTTGGGTCAATTATGGCTTGTATGTCTTTAATTTGCTTAACATAGGCAATAATTTCTACCCCAGCTACTTGTTTCAGGATTTTTTTAGCGATCGCCCCTGCGGCTACTCTCCCGATGGTTTCCCTGGCCGAAGACCTCCCGCCACCTTGCCAGTTACGGATACCATACTTAGCTTCATAAGTTGCATCTCCATGGGAGGGGCGATATTTTACCGCCATTTCGTTATAATCCTGAGAACGGGCATCCTTATTTCTCACTAAAATAGCGATGGGTGTTCCCAGGGTTTTCCCTTCAAATACCCCAGAGATAATTTCGCAGGTGTCTGTTTCTTGACGGGGAGTAGTTATTTTACTCTGTCCTGGTCTTCTTCTGTCTAACTCAAACTGGATTTCTCCTGGGGATATTTCCAGTTTTGGGGGACAGCCATCGATTACTACTCCCACCCCACCGCCGTGAGATTCCCCAAATGTTGTTATTCTAAATAAATGCCCGAATGTATTACCCATTATTCTTTTGCACCCGCTGACCAGAATAGTATTTTAGCAGTTAACCAATGAAATTTCCTCATCTCAATAATCGAGGCCCGGCAATCAGTGCTTTTATTTACTTGCTCATTCTAGGAAGTATCTTTATAATTGCTTATACTGGCAATCTGCCGCCTGAGTTATCTAAAATTCCTTTTCACGATACTATTGGTCATTTTATTCTCTACGGCATTGCTACTTATTTGGGTCATCAAGCTTTAAAACGACGCCAGCTCAACCTTTGGGGTAATATTCTCCCTTTCTGGCCTGTAATTTTTGGAGTTTTCACCATCACAGAAGAATGTCTTCAATCTTTTTCCCCCGTGCGCACTTTTAGCTTTAAAGATATGATTGCCAGTATCCTGGGGTTGTTATTTGGCTACTGGCTAGCAGAAAAACCATGAAACTTTTACAAATCATCCACCAGCTTAATCAATTCTCTGCCAATGCGCTCCACTAATTCTGACTTACTGAGTCCCCTTGCTTGCGCCATCCTTTTCAGTCCTTCATCAGCGGTTTCAGTTAGCATCAACAGCCGCCCTTTCTTGGCTTCTTCGTAAAAAGTTTTTCTTCCCTTCTCTAAATTCGCCTGTGATTTTGGATGAAACCCTTTTCTGTCCATTCTTTCCCTCATTTACAACTTCCTTGATATACTTTATCATGCTTGGATTCCTTAAATCATATATGATGGGAATAGAGAAATCAAATATTTACTCTCACCTTCTAGTCCGCATTGAAGCATTAATCGAACGCATTAGACAAAGATTTGAAGGAAAATAGAAGTAATATTTTTTTTACAAAATTGCTAACCAGCAAGAAGCTCAAATAGAGGCGTTACTGAATCAGGGAATGTTTTTTATCCTATGTCTTTATTATCCTTTTTTTTCCAAAATACAATCTCCTCTATGCTAAGACAAGGATCTGATTAAGCGTTTTTTAAGGAGCGAGATTATGAAAGAGTCTGTAATTTACCAGGAAATTTACCAAGAAGCTGAAGAAAAAGGCTTGATGAAAGGTATCTCTCAAGGTATCTCTCAAGGTATCTCTCAAGGGAAACAAAAAGTAGCTCTCAATTTACTGAAAATGGGTTTGAGTTTAGAACAAATTGCACAAGTAACAGAGTTAACTCAAGAAGAAATTCAAAATTTATCCACAGAATCTAATTAAATCCTATTAAGACTTACGCAATTACACTGTATATATTTGAAAGAGGATTAATTTGCGTAAGTCTTGACTTTTTTGATTACAATAACTCTGAGCAATTTTTCTGTTTCCTTGATTTTGCTCTATCATTTTTAACATAGCACAACTCCCTAATAAATTCAATGTCTCAGAGATTAATTGGCTTAACTGGTGGGATTGCCACTGGTAAAACTACTGTTTCTTGTTATCTTGCTAATACTTATCATGTTCCTATTTTAGATGCGGATATTTATGCTCGGGAAGCTGTCCAACCTGGTTCTCCTATTTTAGCTGCTATTTTCTCCAAATATAGTAGTAAGATTAAGTTACCTGATGGTAGTTTAAATCGTCAAGCTTTGGGGGAAATTATTTTTCATAACCCAATGGAAAAAGCTTGGTTAGAAAGTAAAATTCATCCCTATGTTAGAGAAAGGTTTGATGGGGAAATTCAGCGGCTAGACTCAGAAATATTAGTCTTAGTTATTCCTTTATTGTTTGAAGCCAACTTAACTGATATGGTAACAGAAATTTGGGTGGTGAGTTGTTCTCGGGAACAGCAAATAAGAAGGCTAAAAACCCGAAATGGAATAAATGAAGAACAGGCGATCGCCCGCATTAACAGTCAGTTTCCTCTGGAAAAAAAAGTAGCTGCTGCTAATATTGTTTTAGAGAATAACTCTGACTTGGACACATTATATCAACAAATTGATGTCGCCTTTAACAATTAACAGTTAAAAATGTAGGGGCGGGTTTAGGGACAAATTATAGGACAAGATAAGAATTGTTAGATCAAAACCCGCCCGCCCTCGCAAATTTTATTTTAAAAGAGATTAAAAACCCAATGACTGTGTTCAATAAATTACGCTCAAAGGTAGTGGGAAATAAAAAGCGTAGGCGTAGCCAACCGCAGGCATCGCTGCTCCTAGCTCTTTTATTTTGTTTAGGAATTTTCCTAGTTCCTTTAATCTTTACTTATACAGTTATTCTTCCCAAAAATGCGGCAAAACCAATAGATGCTTTTTTAGTTTTAGGTGGAAGTATAACCAGAGAAATTTATGTATCCCAATTAGCCAAACATGAGCCAGAAATACCGATTTTAATTTCCCAAGGTTCTCCAGATCCGTGCATTTTACTAATCTTTGAAAGAGATAATATTCCTCAAGAGAAAGTCTGGTTAGAAAAGTGTGCTGACTCTACTTTTGGCAATTTTTTTTATAGTATTCCCATTCTTAAACAGTGGGGAGTCAAAAAAGTAAAAGTTATCACTTCTGTAAGTCATCTACCCAGAGCAAAATTACTAGCAGAAATTTTGTTAGGCGCTCAAGGAATTGGGTTAGAATTAGATCTAGTTGCAGAAAAGGGAATCCCTGGGAATCAAGAATCAGTAATTAAGACCAGTTTAGATGTGACTCGGAGCTTATTTTGGGCGCTACTAAGTCAAGTAATTCAACCACCATGCTCTCAGGTTATTAAGTTAGTTGATGTTGATATTCATCCTTGGATAAAATCTGGTTTTAAATGTGAAGCTCAGGGAGGAATTGAATAAAGTTACTCTTAAGAGCTTGAGGGATTACTACTTGCATTATAAACTTTTTTATTTGCCTTAACCGACTTAAAAAAATCTACTACTGGCCGAGGATAATCCACCCCAATGCTTACTCCAAAATTTTTCTGTTCAGCCCCTGATAATTGCCAAGGTTCGTGAATTTTCCCCCCAGGAATTGAAGCAATTTCTGGTAGCCAATGTCGTAAATATTCTCCTTGTGGATCATAATCTTTTGACTGTTTGGTCATGTTAAAATAACGAAAACCACGGGCATCATTACCCACTCCAGCAGTATAATTCCAATTCCCCCAATTACTGCAAACATCATAATCAATTAGTAGTGACTCAAACCATTCTGCCCCCATTTGCCAATTAATTCCGAGATTTTTTGTCAGGAAACTGGCTACATTTTGCCGTCCACGATTGGACATAAAACCTGTGGCTCTTATTTCTCTCATGTTAGCATCTACTAGAGGAAAACCTGTGTTTCCTTTTTGCCATAAACTAAACCTTTCCCAGTCTTCTTTCCAGGGTATATCTATTCCCTGTAACCCAGATAAATAAAAGATTTTATTCCCATGTTTCGCACAGATAAAACGGAAAAAATCTCGCCAGAGTAACTCAAACACTAACCAGTAAGTAGAATCATTTTTGACTCTCTCTGCTTCATATTTATCTACTTCGTCATTAATATAGCGGGGAGAAAGACAACCATGAGCTAACCAAGGAGAAAACTTAGAAGAATAATTAGCCCCTAACATTCCATTTCTGGTTTGTTTATAGTCTTTTAAACAATTTGCTTCCCAGAAATAATGTTTTAATCTCGCTTTCCCTGCTGTTTCTCCCCCTTGAAATTTCAACACTCCTCGCTCATCATTTATTGGTTTTTCAATTCCCAATTCTGCTAGGTTTGGAATTTCTCCCAGGTTGATTTCTGGGAGTTGGGGTAAGGTTTTGGGGCTAGGAAATATTGGGCGAATGATGACATCTTTCTCTACTTTTTTGCGGAAATTGGTAAATAATTCGGGAATTTGGGCAAGAGAAAAAGGTAAATCATCTCGATGATAGAGAGTAGTTCCCCAAAAACTATTGACCTTAACTTTAATTGCTGCTAAAGCTTTTTTCAGGGCAGTTTCTACTGCCAACTCTTCTGAAGTTACTTCTTTGTGAAAATAAACAGCATCAATGTTTAATTGTTGGGCTAATTTGGGAATAATTACTTCTGGTATTCCCCGACTCACCACTAAATTACTGCCTAATTGTTGCAAACAATGGCGCAAGTCTGTTATACTTTCTAGCAGAAATTGGGCGCGAAAAGCTCCCGTCTTCGGGAAACCAAAAGAGGTTTTTCCAAATTGTCGCTCATCAAAACAATAAAACGGAATTATTTCCGCTTTTGCTTGCAAAGCATTGTATATTGGTTCATGGTCTTGAAGACGCAAGTCATGGCGATACCAAATTAAAATTCTCATAGCTAAAATAATTTATCCTTGATTTGAGTTGAAAATAAAATAAACTAAAGTTTTTTGGTAAGATAGATAAAGTTAGACTAAGGAGTTGATCGGCTATGTATTTATTAATGGAAGCTGCTGCCGCTGGAGGCAAATTTCCAGTTTATTTCACTGCTGTTTATGTGGTAGGTTTTATTGCCGCTGTCACTATAGGTTCCATCGCTTGGTATAATTCTAAGCGTCCTGTGGGTTGGGAAGAAGCAAAACGCCCTGATGTGATCCCAGAAATTAAACCAGACAATAATTCTGGTAAAAGTGAAAATTAAATATAGAATATAAAAAACTACTTTTAAAATTACTGGGTTTCAGTTATCAGTTGTCCTTTGTACCTAATTTTATAACCATCAACCATGAACCATCAACCATGAACAATGATGATGAGCGCAAATATGCCCCGGCAACAGAGCGCAACCGAGAAGCAATTTTAGCAGTTCTTTTGCGGATACTGCCACCGAGGGGGAATATATTAGAAATAGCAAGTGGAACTGGGGAACACGCAGTATATTTTGCCCCCCATCTGGCTCCTCGGATGTGGATTCCTTCAGACCCAGATCCCCAATTACGTGCTAGTATTGCTGCATGGCAAAGACATTTTCCCGCAAATAATCTTGAACCACCTTTAAATATTGATGCAATTGAGTCAGTGTGGGAAGTAGAAACAAGGGAGATGGGAATAAAAGCGATCGCCAATATCAATATGATTCACATTTCCCCCTTCTCAGCTTGTTTAGGATTAATGGCGGGTGCCAGTCGCATCTTACCAGCAGGGGGCATCCTCTATTTATACGGCCCATTTTTCCAAGCAGGAGAAAAAATCGCCCCCAGTAACCTGGAATTTAACCAATCCTTACGCAGTCAAAACCCAGAATGGGGAGTGAGAAAATTAGCAGCAGTGGTAGATGTAGCCAAAAACAAAGGTTTAAATTTACAAGAAATTATCCCCATGCCCGCCAATAACCTTTCTGTTGTTTTTCAGAAATCATAAACTTGAGTCAGTAATTTGAGGATTAAAAAAAATGCGAGTATTATTAGTTTATCCCGTCTTCCCGCCCACCTTTTGGTCTTATGAAAAAATTCTCGAATTAGTTGATCGCCAAGTATTACTACCACCCCTGGGAATAATCACCGTCGCTGCTATTTTGCCTCAAGAATGGGAATTTAAACTGGTAGATCGCAATATTCGCCCTGTAACTGAAGCAGAATGGGAATGGGCAGATCTGGTGATTCTCTCAGCGATGATTGTGCAGAAAAACGACTTAGTTGGTCAAATAAAAGAAGCCAAACAAAGGGGTAAATTAGTAGCAGTTGGTGGCCCTTTTGCTACCTCTGTCCCTGATGAACCATTAAAAGCTGGGGCAGACTTCCTTATTTTAGACGAAGGGGAAATAACTTTACCCATGTTTGTGGCAGCAATTAACCAAGGTGAAACCAAGGGAATTTTCCGCACCACAGAAAAACCAGATGTAAGTCTAACTCCCATTCCCCGCTACGATTTATTAGAATTTGATGCTTATGATTCCATGTCAATTCAGTTTTCGCGAGGTTGTCCTTTTCAATGCGAATTTTGTGACATTATTGTCCTTTATGGACGCAAACCCCGCACCAAAAAACCATCCCAATTACTGCAAGAATTAGATTATCTCTATCAATTAGGCTGGCGGCGTGGAGTCTTTATGGTAGATGATAATTTCATTGGCAATAAACGCAATGTAAAATTATTACTCAAAGAGTTAAAAATTTGGCAAGCAGAACATCAATATCCTTTCCGCTTTAATACAGAAGCATCAGTTGACTTAGCAGAAGATCAAGAACTCATGGAATTAATGGTAGAATGCAACTTTAATGCCGTATTTTTAGGCATTGAAACCCCAGATGAAGAAAGTCTGCAACTCACCAAAAAATTCCAAAATACCCGTAATTCCCTTGCTGATGCAGTAGAGAAAATTATCCGCGCAGGTTTACGGCCAATGGCAGGATTTATTATTGGTTTTGATGGAGAAAAGAAAGGAGCCGCATCGAGGATTATTAATTTTGTAGAAAACGCAGCCATTCCCACCGCCATGTTTGGGATGTTGCAAGCACTGCCAAATACCGCACTTTGGCACCGTTTAGAAAAAGAGGGCAGGTTACGAGATAAAACCAAGCAAGAGGGGAATGGTAATCAAACAACTCTCATTAACTTTGTCCCCACAAGACCAGTAGAAGATATTGCTGAAGAATATATAGAGGCATTTTGGACATTATATGATGCCGAAACTTTCTTAGATCGTACCTATCGCTGTTTCCTGAAATTAGGCGCACCCAAGTGTCAATCACCTTTTAAAATTACCAGTTGGATTGAGATAAGAGCATTAGGAATTGTCATTTGGCGACAAGGGATTAAACGGCATACCCGCTGGAAATTCTGGCATCATCTTTTTGGGATTTTGAGACATAATCCTGGGGTTTGGGAACATTATATTACAATATGCGCTCACAACGAACATTTCCTTGAATATCGTCAAATTGTCCGCGATGAAATTCAACAGCAATTAATCGAATATAAAGTATTAGAATCTCAGGAAAAATTAACAGTTCAAGTTTAACAGGACAAACCACTAGGGGATTGGTTCGAGGGCCTGATACTGTTCTGGGCTAACCCGCATCTTCTTAGACTAAAATGGACATTAGTGGTCAAATGTCTAAGAAAAAAGAAATATATGAGAACAAAGGAATTTGCTCGAAAATTGGGGGTATCAACAAAAACCGTGCAACGCTGGGATAAG
>JADQBC010000023.1 GCA_016903655.1 Gomphosphaeria aponina SAG 52.96 = DSM 107014 | reverse complement strand
AAACCCCACCCCAACCCTCCCCTTGGTAAGGGGAGGGAGCCCTACATTCCAAGCATTTCTCCCCCCCTTGCCAAGGGGGGGTAGGGGGGGTTAACACTACTTTCGCAAAAGGTCTATTTAAAAATTTGATAATTAGGGCTTAAGCGAGAAGTCCAAACTTAAAATGGTCATCAGTCCGCGCCAGCCTTGGATCTTCGAGATCCAAGGCTGGCGCGGACTTATGACAGTTTTTCGTAGTTTCGCACTCATGTCTAATGTAGGGGCGAGTTTGGTAAGTAATTAGACAAAATTAATTACATGGGTGAGGGCGGGTTTTGAACCATCAATTTTTGTTGTGCAACATAGGTGATCCCGCTGGCCCGCCCCGTAAGAAATTCTGTAAATAATTTTGTCCACCTACTTATCAACTATCAACCATCAACTATCAACTATCAACCATCAACCATCAACTAAGTAATTAGACAAAATTAATTACATGGGTGAGGGCGGGTTTTGAACCCTCAATTTTTGTTGTGCAACATAGGTGATCCCGCTGGCCCGCCCCGTAAGAAATTGGATAAATAATTTTGCCTAGTTATATGAACTAAACAAGGCTTTTGTGCAAGAATACTAAACTGACCTAATGTAGGGGCGGGTTTGGTATTTTGTGAACTAAACAAGGCTTTTGTGCAAGAATACTAAACTGACCTAATGTAGGAGCGGGTTTGGTATTTTATGAACCAAACAACGCTTTTGTGCAAGAATCCTTTACCCGCCCCTACTAACATTACCCCAGTTTTGGGAGTTGGTTTTGCAGGTTTCCAATCAAAAAACCTGCACTTTCAACTAATCAGGGAGTTAATTTTATGCAGCATAGACACTGTCCCTCCTTTCCTCTCCCGTTAAAATCGGTCTTCCGATTTAACGGGAGTCTCCAGGAGGGCCGAAGATGAAAAAACGACTTTATTATTTAATGTGTGGAATCTTGGGAGTAATGGTACTGCTGCTAATATTTATACCATCCCATACAAGAGCACAAACAGCTCCACAAGAAATAAATATTGTTACAGGAAGTGAGGCAGGAGAATACTATGCGATCGCCCGAGATCTAGAAGAATTTGCGTTACAGTCTAATTTAGACTTAGACATTGATGTAATTCCTACAAGGGGAAGTTTACAAAACATCCATGATGTTTTCGAGTATAAAAGTGTGCCTTTGGGTATTGCTCAAAGTGATGTATTGGCATTCTTGAACACTTTTGCCAACAATGACGAAGAAGTTCGCCGTCAAGCAGAAGCACTGCGGGTGGTTTTACCCCTCTATGACGAACAAGTTCATTTAATTACACGGGGAGACATTAATTCTGTAGAGGAATTGTCTGGAAAGAGAATTTCTATTAGTAGTTCAGGAAGTGGGACGAGTTTAACTGCAACAACCTTAATGTATCAGTTAGAAATTAACCCTGGAGAATTATTGACTTTAGAAGTGAAAAAAGCCATTGAAGCACTTCGTCAAGAAGAAATTGATGCCATGTTTTATGTAGTCGGCATACCAGCAAAAGTATTGATAGAAGAAATTACCCCAGAAGATAATTTCCAAATTTTGCCCATCGCTTTACCCCCACAACCTGATGATGAATTTTTAAGCAGACTATACACACAAGCTACCCTGAGCGCTGAAACTTATCCTTGGCAAAAAGAATCTGTCGAGACATTAGCGGTTAAATCTTTATTATTTACCGTTGTGGAAGAAGAATGTGAAAATGTAACTCCTGTGGCAAATTTAATTCAGGAAAATTTGTCTTGGTTGCAAGAAAATGGAGACCCTGTTTGGAAAGGAGTTAACCGAGAAAATTTATCTCAAATAGAAGCAGAACGTGTTTCTCAGTGTTCGGCTTTTTAACTAATTAACAACTTGTGGAGAAGAGAAAAAATGATTACTAAGATTAGCAGACTTACATTAATAGCGGGGATTACTCTAGGATTGATTGTAAAAACAACCCCAGCCTTAGCCAACCGTAACATTACCTGTGAGTCGCAAGATGGTCGTTACAAGTTCTGTCGGATAGACACTCGTGGCGGAGTTAGATTAGAAAGACAACTTAGTAGCACTAGATGTAGTCAAGGAAATACTTGGGGATACGATCGCGATGGTATTTGGGTGGATGATGGTTGTCGGGCTGAGTTTTTAGTGCGAGACAGAAATGGTGCTCACCATAGCAACAATAACGATGGAGACGATACAGCGGCGATCGTTGGTGGGGCAGCATTGGCTGTAGGTATTATCGTTGGCGCTTTAGCAGCTAATTCCGACGAGAAAAATAATAACAATAATAATTCATCAGACCAGAGCTTGACTTGCGCCTCCAACGATGATAGGTATCAACATTGTGCCGCTAATATCCGTAGTGGGGATCGGGTAGCTCTTAAACGTCAACTAAGTAGTGCAGGTTGTTGGCAAGGAGATACTTGGGGATACGATCGCGATGGTATTTGGGTGGATAATGGCTGTCGTGGTGTATTTGAGATTAGACGGTAATTATATAGAGCAATATTAGGTAGTAATTAATGACGGGGAAAAGTCCACCAAGCTAGAGCATAGGGCTGAATGCTTTCATTCTTTTGGGTGAGGTAACGGACACGAATTTTATAACGTCCTGAAGTAGGAATAGGGCAAAAAATATGCTCCACACTATCATCTTCGCTCACTGAAGAGCAGGCACTCCAAAGAGTACTATTTTCCTCAACAGGGATCAGATGAATGTCCAGGTTGTTTAAACCGCGATCGCGGAAAGTTTCCCCGACATCATACTCCCCGTTATGATTACTATCCTCTAGCTCCACCAGTCGATCCCATGCCAAAGTAATCCCCGCAAAACTTCCTTTTGCCAAAGGCTGCTCTATTATATAATCATGGTAACCATAAGCAGATAGACTGTCATAATTCCAGCCCATCACTGGCACTAACCCTGGACTCCACTGACCTGCGCTAAATTGCTCATAAGCGCGAAAAGCATTGAGCTGTCCAGTTCCCATCTGCAGATCCAGGGGAATTTTATCATCTAAAAAAGCATCTGAGTCTAGCCAAGTTTGATTATTTTTACTGAAAATAGTGCGACTCATCCCCAACAATTTCCCATCCCCAGAGTCTTGTATTTTATCCGCAGAATTTAGTAAAATAACTTTCATCACCTCATGGCGACGGGAGTCTTGACTCCAGTTTTGGGTAGATGCTTGTAACTGGCGATCGCCAAATTCCTGTAACAATGCCACCGTTCCCGTAATGTGGGGCGCTGCAAAACTGGTGCCACTCACTGCGCTCACCTTCCCATCCAATTGATAAAGATTAATTTTGCTGCCTGGCGCTACTAAATTAACTGCTCGCCTCGGACCCACATTAATTTCCCGTTTAATCAAACGACGACCAATGCCTTCAGGGAAAGCGCTTAAATTAGCAAAATCTATTTTTTTGAACTGCCCTTCCCTTTTCGTTGTATATGCCGCAATGATCCCATTATATTGGTCAGTGGGAATGGGAATCCCACCTCCTCCCTGATTACCAGCAATAACATAAAGACTATCGTGAACCCGTGCCGACCAATCAATACATTGGGTGAGGAGAGCATTACCATCCAGAGTAGGATTTTCCCTAGAGTCACGCTCCAAAGACTCACCAAAACTAAAATTAATCGCCCGCACATCTCCCCCATTTTGCAGTGCGATGTGTACACTTGCCAAACACTCCTCCGCTTGTCCTCCCGTTTTCAATTCACCCACCGCCGAAGAATAAAGCCTTGCACCAGGAGCTACTCCCCGCAGACGTTTATCCCCACTCACCATAACTGCGGCTACCATTGACGCATGGTTATCTACATAGATATTAGAACTAGCTTTAACATTCAGCTCGAAAACTCCACCCAGAGGGAGAGCAAGATTGCCAGAAATGCCCTTATCCAAACCAAATTTTCCAGGTCTGCCAATTTCCACCTGACCAATAGCGATTTTAAACCCGCTCAAATTATAAGGAGCTGCGTGCAAGACACGAGCATTAATCCCCTCTTCCCCCACAGACTCAGAAAGGGCCTGAGCAGATGGTGCAATTAACCCTACCACCGCCGCCAAGCTCCAAGCAAAGCGAGTCAATTTTTTACCCATATAATTAATTTCTCTCCATAACTTAATCACCCTACTACTCTCAACTATGATAATGACTTTCCCGTGACTATGGCACAAAACAGTAGTAATTACCGCACAGTGTGCAAAAAGAACTTGCGTTTTCTTCATGGATGCGCTTTAATATATTGGGATGGCTTCTCAGTCACTTGAAACTCTAAACTTACCAACGCATAAGAGTTGGGAAGCCCAAATTTAACATAATTTGTCCAATTTAGTAAGAAGAAAAAATCAAAGTGTATGACTAATCAAGTTGCTCACCCGATGGTGAAGTTGCAGCGCAAAATCGCTTCGCTTGTGAACTCAAAAGTAATTAAACCCAACGATAGTATTGGGAAAATTGCTTTGCTTTATGGGGATGAATGGAAATATTGGAAACAAGAACTACTCGACTTTGGCTTTACCATGCAAGACCCAGTAAGTCAATTGCTGGTGGTAGAAGCTTGGGATGAAGAGTAATCGGAAAATAAACAATCATCAATTCAAGTGGAGCTATGGTGGCTAATATTCTAATAAATCTAAAAAACAGCCAGCAAATTGACACTTGTGGAAAAAGAATTGAGCTCTAAACCTGAATAAAATTCGATTTGTCAAAAAAAAGTTGGGTTCGCCTCTAACAGTGAGCAAGACAAGCAGTCAAAGTCTTACCTAACTCTTGGACAGTTGAAAAGCGATGGCCTAGTTGCGGTTCGGTAGCTTTGGCGATCGCCTCTGCTAACTTGGGAGTAATTGTAGGGATATTGCTGAGATCAAACTTATATCCCTGAGCCCCAGTTTCGCGGCGATAGTAGCGAATCGGTGACTCTCCTGTAATTAAAAATATTAAGGTAGTACCGACGGCATAAATATCTGATTGAGGACAAGGTTTACCTCTGCTTTGTTCTGGCGCACTATATCCTTCAGCCCCAATACGTGTTCCAGAAGGTGTGCCGATTTCTTTGACTGCACCAAAATCTAGCAGTATTATGCGATTATCTAAATTACGCCAAAGCAAATTGGCGGGTTTAACATCGCGATGGACTAAGGGTGGTTGTAAAGAGTGAAGATATTCAAGTATTTGACAAACTTGGATCATCCACTCCGTCGCCTGTTGTGGGAGAACAGGGCCTTTTTCATAAATTTTTTGTTCTAAATTCTGGCCATGAACTAATTCCATTGCCAGATATTTTTTTTCATCTTCCACAAAAAAATCATAATATTTAGGAATACCTGGATGATTAAGAGATTTCAAAATTCTCGCTTCTCTTTCAAATAATTCTCTCGCTTTAATAATTAGTGCCATATCTGCATTCATTTCTTTCAGCACTAATAAGCGGGGAGAACCACTTTTCCCTGTTTTATCCCAGGCCAGATAAGTAATTCCCATTCCACCTCTTCCTAGAGTGCCCAGAATTTGATACTGACGAATAAACTCCTCTTTTTCTACTAAAGGTGCGCCACAGTGAATACAAAATAAATTCTGGGGCGAGTTACCAGCATGATTGCAAATAGTTTTTTTGCTTTCTTTGGTCTGAAAACTATTGTGTGCGATAGTAGAAGAACTTTCAAATTTGAGTATTGGCCCTTCTTTAGCAAGTTGAATCAGATCATTATCTTTCACTACTGCTTTTGAAGTTAAAAAGCCATTGAGAAAAGTCCCATTTGTTCCCTGACTGTGAAGTTCCCAATTTGAATCAATTTTTCTAAGTTCTAAATGGTAGCGGGAAACTTCGAGAAACTGATCTAGCACAATATCGTTATCTTCCTGCCGACCAATACGAATGATAGATTGGTTGGCAAAGTGCCACTTTGGCAGCGGTTTTTGGTTTGGCGATAGAAGAGTAAGAATGACCATGCTCAGTTAATTGATAATTATTCATTGTTCATGGTTGATTGTTCATGGTTATATAGCAATCCTATTTGAGTTGTGAGAAATTTAAAATAGACAAGGGGCAGACAAGAGCCATCGCCCTTGTCTGATCACAACCTATTTGGGCTTGAAAAATAGTAATCGTCACTGGCAATGGCGATTACTATTTGAGCGGGTTTAGTTGCTAAACATGGTTAGGATTTAATCCAGCAACTTTTTGGTCGTATGCTTCTAGTTCAATTTTCACTGGTTTAACTTTCCAAATTTGTTCACAATATTCGCGAATCGTGCGATCGCTGGAAAATTTAGCCATGCGAGCAGAATTAAGAATTGACATTTTTGTCCACTTTTCCTGATCGCGATAGGCTTGGGAAACCTGATCCTGACAGTCAACATAAGCCTGGTAATCAGCAAAAAGCATATACTGATCGTGACTCATCAAAGAGTCAATAATTGGCTTAAACATTTCCAGATCGCCGTGAGAGAAATAACCATTGGCAATTTTGTCAATAACTGCCTTAAGTTCTGGATTTTTCTGATAGTATTCCTTGGGGTTATACCCGTTCGCTTTCATGGTATAAACTTCTTCAGCCGTTAAACCAAAGAGGAAGAAATTATCAACACCTGCTTCTTCGCGAATCTCAATATTTGCCCCATCTAAAGTGCCGATAGTGAGAGCCCCATTCATGGCAAATTTCATATTTCCTGTCCCAGAAGCTTCTTTGCCTGCGGTAGAAATTTGTTCTGAAAGATCAGCAGCAGGGTAAATTTTTTGTCCCAAAGAGACATTGAAATTAGCAATAAATACCACCTTCAAACGACCCTTCACATCTGGGTCTTTATTCACCACTTCTGCTACTGAGTTAATTAACTTAATAATCAACTTCGCCGTAAAATATCCAGGAGCTGCTTTCCCCCCAAAGATAAATGTGCGTGGCACAATATCAACACTAGGATTTTCTTTAATCCGATTGTAGAGGGCGATAATATACAAAACCATTAAATGCTGGCGTTTGTATTCGTGGATGCGTTTTACTTGGACATCAAAGATTGAATCCACATTTACTTCAATTGCTTTTTGTTTGAGAATATAAGCTGCTAGTTTGCTCTTGTTTTCCTGTTTGATTTTGCGCCATCTGTCACAAAAATCTGGATCTTCAATGAACTTTTCTAACCCTCTTAATTGCTCCAGGTTTTTAATCCAACCTTCCCCTACTTTTTCTGTAAATAAATCTGCTAGTTTGGGATTACTCAGCAAAATCCAACGGCGGGGTGTTACTCCATTGGTTTTGTTATAAAACTTCTCTGGCCAAAGGGCGGCAAAATCCCGCAGAGTGTCTTTTTTCAGGAGTTCTGTATGTAGTGCAGCTACTCCATTAATGGAATGACTCCCCACACAGGCTAAATGAGCCATGCGCACTTGTTGTTCCTCTCCTTCTTCGATAATTGAGAGTCGGGAAACCAGTTCTTCATCATGGGGGAACCAAACCCGCACATCTTCTAGGAAGCGGTGGTTGATTTCATAGATAATTTCTAGATGTCGCGGTAAAAGCTTGGCAAAAAGACTCGCCGACCAGCGCTCAAGGGCTTCTGGCAGCAGGGTGTGGTTGGTGTAGGCAAAGGTTTTTTGGGTGATTCGCCAAGCTTGATCCCAATCTACCCCATGTTCGTCGATCAACAGTCGCATTAATTCGGCGATCGCCACTGCCGGGTGCGTATCATTGAGCTGAATTGCTACTCCTTCGTGTAAGTTATCTAAATTCTCGTTGGTTTGCAGGTGAATACGGATTAAATCCTGCAGTGATGCGGAAACAAAAAAGTACTGTTGGGCCAAGCGCAATTCCCGTCCTTGTGGTGTATTGTCATTTGGATATAACACCTTGGAAATTGTCTCTGAGTTCATCTTCTCTTCTACAGCGCGATCATAGTTTCCTGCGTTAAATGCCTCGAAGTTGAAGGACTCGGAAGCTTCCGCTTTCCACAGACGTAGGGGATTAACTGTATTAGTTTTATACCCTGGTACTGGGGTATCGTAGGGAATGGCGATAATTACTCGCTCAGGAATCCAGGTTACGCAGTAATGCCCTTTTGGATCTTTGTGTTCTTCTGTGTGTCCCCCTAACTTTACTTCTACTGTTTGGTTATAACGGGGTATTTCCCAGGGATTGCCAAACCGTAGCCAGTTGTCTGGTACTTCTGCTTGCCAGCCATCTTTGATAAATTGGTGGAAGATGCCAAACTCGTAGCGTATTCCATAGCCAATAGCGGGTATTTCTAAGGTGGCTAAGGAGTCGAGGAAACAAGCTGCTAGTCTTCCCAAACCACCATTTCCTAGTCCTGGATCTGGTTCTTGTTCAATGAGTTGGTCTAAATCTTGACCTGACTCTTTTACCGCTTGATGTATTTTTTCGTAGATGTCCAGGTTAATGAGATTATTCCCTAGGTGACGACCCATCAGAAACTCTGCTGAGAGATAGCAAACTACTTTTTCTTGCTTTTCACTGTAAGTTTGTACTGTTTTAATGAAACGATGCAGTAGTCTGTCTCGCACCGTATAGGCTAAAGCCATGTAGTAGTCATGGGGGGTGGCGATGGATTGATATTTTCCTTGGAGATAAAATAAATTATCTGCAAATGCTCGCTTGAGAGTTTCCAAATCCATCCCTGTGCGATCATCTTCGATCTGGATATTTGCTTGTGCTGTGTTTTTCTCAAGTTGGTTGACCACTGGTTCTCCTTTTTTTATTTTTTTGCTGCTCACTATTTTTCCCAAAATTACAGTTAATAGCATTAATTTGCTTGAGATATTTCTCTGTGAAAAGACCTTTAATTAATCACTCAGTTTTTCCTGAATGTCTTATTGAAAGACACCCTAACAAATTCTTGCTCTTGTGAGATATTTTCTTTATCTTTTCTTAAGATTGAGCAACCAAGGCGAAAAGATGAGAGTAGCGAATTTTTAACATGAAGCTTGTGTGCTTAAAATTTGGTGGAGGTTGACTACATTGCCAATAACGGCGATCGCTGGTGCTTCAAATCCAGTTTTTTCTACTAATTCTACAATTGTTCCCACTGTACCAATCAATTTTTCTTGTTCTGGCCTTGTTCCCCAACGAATTAATGCTACTGGGGTTGTCGGGCTGCACATTGCTGTGGTGAGCTGTTGCACAATGTAAGCTAAATTATGTAACCCCATGTAAATTACAATTGTTTCTGACCCCTGGGCGATCGCCTGCCAATTTACATCTGGTCTATATTTCCCTGCTGCTTCGTGTCCTGTTACAAACGTGACCGATGAACTGTAACTTCTATGGGTGAGGGGAATACCCAGATAAGCGGGGGCTGCAATGCCTGATGTTACCCCAGGAATTACTTCTACTGGTACATTTGCTTTAATTAAGTCTTCCATTTCTTCCCCTCCACGCCCAAATACAAAGGGATCTCCTCCTTTCAGCCGTACAACTACTGGATTACCTTGGGCTTTTTCTCTCAGTAGTTGGGTTATTTCTTCTTGTAATAAGGAGTGACGACCTCGCCGTTTTCCCCCATTAATTTTTTCTGCGTGGGGGTTGATCATTGCCAAAATTTCGGGACTTACTAGGGCATCATAGACTACCACATCAGCATTTTCTAACAGTACTTTACCTTTGAGAGTAAATAGACCTGGATCTCCTGGTCCTGCACCAACTAAATATACTTTCCCCAAACATTTTGGCTGATTTTTGTTACTCATATAACTATTTTCGAGTTGCTCTAACCTAACTTTTTCTTATCACCAGCCTAAACTATTTGTCAAATGCTACTTGTTGGCAGCAGCTAATTTTAGCATTGTTTCTATTCAGAAATCTTATCAAGTTAATTAGTAACATAAAGAAAGGTTTTGGTCTCCAAACCCCTACCACTGAATTTATGCTTTAGGTTTTCTCTGCAGACTAGGTTTTTCTTTACTCACATTAGGTTGTCGCTCTGTATTGAGCTCAGTTTTTTGATATTTTCTTGGTGGTTGAGGTTTTTTGACAGGACAGGCTATGGGTACTGTTTTCTTAATGGCCAGCTCATCTTTTTCTCTTTTGCACATAATGAGATAACAGTATTTATCCCAAAGATTTTTCTGAAAATCTTCTTGATTAACAAAACTGTATTGATAAAAATGTAAACTTGTATCTTCGGGAATGATCTTTACGTCTCGCTGCACTAATAATTTTTTCTTTTTACCTGACCACATTCCACATACCTCCCAAGTTTCTTGCTGATACTGATCTTCTTTTTGCAATACAGCCAGCTCAATTTTAACTAACTTACCATCACTAATTTTTGGATAGCCAATATAATTTTTTATCCCTTCAAATTCGTGTCTGTGGTTACAGAATAACCAATAAAGTTTAGGCACAAAACTACAATCAAATTCTCCTTCTGGGAGTAAAATTTTGTTCTTTTGTCCTTCTTCATTCCCACTAGGATAAATTATAATTCCCTGGAACTTGGCAAGAGCTCGATGACAACCATTGCCCGTAAATATTTTCCTTCGTATTTCATTCATAAGCAGAAAGTTAACGCTAATGATTAACTATAACACCAATCTTCTACTCATTGTTGATAGTTAATAGTTGATGGTTGAATAATCATTTCCCGAATAACTTGAGCAGTAGCGGGGGCAAGTAAAACCCCATTGCGATAATGACCTGTGGCGAGTAAAATATGATGATAATCAGGTAATTGTTGCATGATGGGAGCAGGTTGATTGTGAGGGCGAGGACGACAACCAAACCAACTATTAACAATAGTAGCATCTGCTAAACTCGGACAAAAGGACTCTGCCTGTTTTCTAACTGCTGTTAGTAAACCAGGATCTGCTACCACCTCCCCTGCTCCATCAGGAAACTCTACCGTAGCACCCACCCAGTAATCTTCCTTCCCGACAGGAACAATATGGACATCATTGACCGTAATCACAGGTTGAAAATCTGCCCTACCCAGGGGAGAATTAAGCTTAATGTGCAATGCCTGACCCAAAACTGGACGAAGCTCTACAGGTTGATTTAGATTTGTAGTTAAAAAAGTAGTACCATTGCCAGCAGCCAACACTAACCAGTCGGCTTCAAAACCTTGATCCCCTGCCTGAAAGTACAACCCACGACCACTAACAAGATTTTGAACTTTGACTCCAAAATGGAAGTTCACCCCATTTTTTGCTGCTCCTGCCACAAGAGCTTGAGTCAGGAGAGTAGGGTCAACCTGGCGGTCTTGGGGGGAATAAATAGCCCCGATAACCTGATCTGATTGAATGTGGGGACATTGTTGTTGTAGCTGAGTCTTATCCCAAATTTCTAAATGCCAACCCTGAGCGCGACGAATATTTACCAGGTTTTCCCATTTTTCCCAATTATCTCCCACGAGTCGCAACATGAGGATACCTTGACGATTAAAAGGAATAGTTACCCCAGTGAGAGCAGTTAATTCAGGGATGAGGGTTTCATAGCGTTTCATACTAGCTTCTCGTAGTTGCCAAGCTCTACCTTTGATTTTCTGACTGATTGCTCCCATTAAAACACCAAGAGCTGCTCCCGTGGAGCCAGAAGCTGGGGAATGAGCATCAAATACAGTAATTTGGAGCCCCTCAAAGAGACTCAACTCATAGGCGATCGCCGCCCCTATCACTCCACAACCAATAATTGCAATTTTCGTCATTATTATTTATCAACTCAATTTTTTCTGCACGTTAGTGTTTCTATTCTGCCAAAATTAAGTTGTTAGTTTAGCCTCATAGAAACCCTGATAGCTATAAAATCTAGTCAAGCAATTTTTTCTCCCAATCCCAACCTTGAATGGCTAACTCAATCAAAACTAATTCACTACCTGGTCATTATTGTGGTTTTTGTCACTCAAACCCTAAGGATAATTAAATTAATTCAAGCTGATCCCGTAGCAGCAGATACGTCAATTAACCAACGCACTGTTTGCGGAAAAATAATGACAATTAACAACACAATAAATTGTAAAATCATAAAGGGAATGGCACTTTTATGAATATCAAAGGTACTTACTTCCTTGGGAGCAACACTTTGTAAATAAAACAGAGAAAACCCCACAGGAGGAGAAATAAAAGCAGTTTGTAAATTAATTGCCATCACGACTCCAAACCAAACCATATCAATATTTAAAGCTTGGGCTGCGGGGACAAATAGAGGCAGAGCAATAAAGCAAATTTCAATAAATTCTAGAAACACTCCCAGTAAAAAAATAGATATATTACTCACAATTAAAAAGCTCAGATATCCCCCTGGTAAACCAGTGAGTAAATTAGTAATTAAAGTTTTTCCCCCCAAGGCATCAAACACCAAACTAAATAAAGAAGAACAAAATAAAATCATCACTACGAGGGCAGTAATAACCGCCGTTGAGTGGGAAGCATCCCGAATTAATTGCCTAGTTAAACGCCCATTAAAAGCGGCCAAAAGACAAGCACCAACTGCACCCACCGCCCCTGCTTCTGTGGGGGTAGCTAAACCAAAGAAAATACTACCGAGAACGGCAAAAATTAACAAGACAGGGGGAACAACCGCTTTGAGAACCTGTTTGAATAATTGCTTACCTTTGGGAATAGGTATATCAGCAGGTAAAGCAGGAACTTTTTCAGGCTGAAACCAAGCTAAACCTAACACATAAAGCATATAAGAACCTGAAAGCATTAACCCAGGAATTAAGGCTCCTAAAAATAAATCGCCGACAGAAACCCCAATTTGATCACTGAGAATGACTAAAACTAAACTTGGAGGAATTAACTGGGCGAGAGTACCTGATGCCACAATTACTCCTGCTGCTAATTTTTTATCATAGCCATAGCGCAACATAACAGGAAGAGAAAACATTCCCATAACAATCACCGTCGCCGCTACCACACCCGTAGTAGCGGCTAAAACAGTACCCACTAAAATCACTGCTAAAGCTAAACCACCCCGTAAGCGACTAAAAAGAATCCCAATAGTTTCTAACAATTCCTCAGCTAATCCCGACTTTTCCAAGACAGCGCCCAAAAAGACAAAAAACGGAATAGCCAGCAGAGTAAAATTGGACATAGTGCCGAACCAAATATTCGGCAACAAGAGCAGCCGACTAGGATTAAAAGCCCCGACTGCCATACCAAGCAAGCCAAAAATAATGGCTGTTCCTGCAAAAGAAAAAGCCACAGGATAGCCACTCATCAGAATAAAAAAGAAGCCAACAAACATAAAAATGGCTAACCATTCAAAACCCATAATTTCCTCTATTCAAAATTAATATGTTCTGAAGTTTCTAAGCGAATTTGTTCCGCTACTTGTTCATAACCTAAGACCACTGCTAAATATTTAATGGTTTGGGAAATACTCTGTAATAATAATAATAACAAGCCGAGGGGCAGCATAGTTTTAATGGGAGCGCGGGGTAAACCATCCGCATCAGGGGAGAGTTCCCAACTGCCCCAACTACCATCAGGTAAACGCCCCCAGGATTGTAAAATAGGATTAAAAGTTACCCAAATCCCTAAAATGCAAAAGGGAATTAAAAATAAAACCGTACCCAGAAAATCAATTAAAGCCCGTCTTTTTTCCCCCCATTGGGAATATAAAAAATCTACCCGTACATTTTCCCCATGACGTAAAATATAGGCAAAGCCACATAAAAAAGTCAGGGAAAATAAATACCATTGCAAGTCAATTAAGGCATTAGAGGACAATTGTACACCGATAAATCGCCCCAAATAACGAGCTACCACATTGAAAAATCCTACCCCGATGGTTAGTAAGACTAGCCAGTTGGCAAGCCACCCTAATTTATCTGTAAATTTGTCAATGAACTGAGAAACTTTTAACAATTTTCTGATTAAGGGATAAGTTCTTGAGCTACGCATAAATAAGAAAAAAATGAATCAAGTACCTCATTTTACCCGAATTATTCCCTATCCGTGTTATTGTGAGTAAATCTTAACTTATCTTATCAATCTTTTTGTTAACAAAGGTATATGAAACGTAGATATATTATTAAAAACTTATCTCAAGGAGCTATAGCTGCAACAGGAGTGGCAGTGGTAGGGGGATGTCAAGGGGAGCAAAAACAAGCTTCAAGTAATCCAACAGATACCAATAACCTCCCTACAATTAACTGGCAAATGGCTACCAGTTGGCCAGTATCATTAGAAATAATCTTTGGGGGAGCGCAAGTTTTAGCAGAGCGGGTTAAAGCTCTCACCAATGGTAAATTTATCATTGAACCGAGAGCAGCAGGAGAAATTGCTCCTGGTTTAGAAGTGCTGAATGTGGTTTCCCAGGGAGCTGTACAAGCTGGTCATACTGCTGCTTATTACTATATTGGTAAAAGTCCTGCTTTGGCTTTTGGTACAAGTCTTCCCTTCGGACTAACTGCCCAACAACAAAGCGCTTGGTTTTATGAGGGTGGGGGTTTAGCCCAACTACAAGAGATTTACGCCAAGAATTTTAATGTGATTCAATTTCCCGCAGGTAATACAGGTACTCAGATGGGGGGATGGTTTCGCCAGGAAGTTAAGACGCTTAATGATCTTAAGGGCTTAAAAATGCGTATCCCTGGTTTGGGCGGTCAAGTTATGGCGAAACTGGGAGTAACTGTACAAACCTTAGCAGGGGGAGAAATTTTTCAAGCTTTACAAACAGGGGCCATTGATGCGGCGGAATGGGTGGGGCCTTATGATGATGAAAAGTTAGGGTTAAATAAAGTAGCTCAGTTTTATTATTATCCTGGTTGGTGGGAACCTGGAGCTACTTTAGAAGTACAAGTAAATCTAGATGAATGGAAAAAGTTACCCCCCTCGTACCAAGCAGCTTTACAAACGGCGGCCCATGAATCCAATACCATCATGTTAGCCCGTTATGATGCCCGCAATAATGAGGCGTTAGCAAGACTTTTAGCAACAGGAACTCAAGTTCGCCCCTATAGTCAGGAAATTCTGGAAGCTGCAGAAAAGGCTTCTTTTGCTCTTTATGATGAATTTGCTGCTAAAGATGGGGATTTTAAAGCGGTTTATGAACCCTGGAAACAGTTTAGAGAGAGAATTTATGCCTGGAATAATCTTAATGAGGGAAGTTTTACTCGTTATTCCTATGGCAAGTTACAAGTTTAGTTGGGGTGTTGTAGTAAATAGGGGTTTGGAAAACAAACCCCCCATAAGTTATTAGTCATTAGTCATTGGTTCTAATAGGTTTGTGTTGAAATAATATAAATGATTGGGAACTAAAGACTAATGACCAGTAATTTAAGTAGTTTCTCCTGATTTAGGAATCAAATCCAAGAAAGCATCAAAATCATTGATTGCATTACGGTAGCGACTAACCGCTTCCCCGTAATTGCGTGCTTTAGCAGCAGTATCAATTTGTTCGAGGTCTTGGAATAATTCCTGAGCTAAAGTTTTAGCTTGCTTTTGGTCTTTTGGTAACAATTCTTCAGCTAAATAGCGAATATCACGGCGCAAAGATCCTAGGGGGCCGTGAATTAAACTCCCAGTTTCTACCCAATTTTCTGCTTGAATATAACTTTGAAGTTCAGACATCCGCTCCCGCGCTGCCTCAACTGGAGCTGCAAAGGCCTGAATAGCTTGGATTTTTTCGGGGGAGTAGGTGGTAGGTATTTTGGCGCTAGGGCCACCGCAACTAACTAAGAAAGTGGCTACGAGTGCCAAAATTAAAGGCAGAAGAGAACGAAAACGTAACATATTGTTATTTTTTTCCTTGAAAAACTTATTCATGATTTTCCCACGTAAATTTAGCCACACTAGACTCTAATTTTCCCATAGAAGAGGCGAGTTGGAGGTTTTTGATGGTTGCTACTAGGGCGCGCCCCGCTCGAGCACTTCTGCTGAATGGCTTGCGATCCTGGGAATGATTGCATGAAGACTATGATTAAATTATGGGTGAGCAGGAAATAGACATTCTGGCAGGCATATCTTTAGTAGGGAGTAGGGAGAGTTTTACATGAAATAAATATAAAAATTGATTTTGGTTTTAGTTTCGCACTCATGTCTAATTCAAAAAAATCAGGCAAAAATTTAAATTTTAACTTTATGGGGTTGAGCCTTTGCAGTCTTTGGTGCTACTTGACGATAAAACCATTTGAGTGCTCCAACTTCAATTAATTCTTCTGTTATTGTCACTTTTGATACGGGAAATCTTAAATCTTGTCAAAGAATACCGCACTTTGGGTGAATTTGTCTTAGACTGTGATGGGAATGATTGAATGAAAACTATAATTGGATTATGGGTGAGGTAGTCATCTTACCAAGTTAAAACTTTACCCTGAGCCCAAATTTAAAATAATTCAAAAAAATCAGGCAAAAATTTAAATTTTAACTTTATAAAGTAGAAAACAAAATTAAATCGGTTTTTGATGAGGAGCTAGATTATGAACGCATCCGAACAAGCAACAGGTCTGCAACTTGCTAGCAAAATTGCTGCCATTGTTAATTTGTTTAAGTCAGAGTTTCCTGATGCTAAGGCAGATCTCAAACCCTGGAGCAATGATCGGGAAACTCTTGATTTAGTTGATCCAAACTCCATTGATATTGGTTTTCACTTTCCTGGGTGGAGCAGACGGATCCATTGTCGCAGTATTTTGGTACAAATTCGGTTTCACTTAGACCCAGAAGACTGTCAACAGCGTTTAATTGGGGTGGAAACCACAGGATTTAATCATCAAGGGGAGGCTTGGCGACTTTCCACTGTGGAAAACTGGCAGTGTGTGGGTAAGTATCAGGTTGCTGCTGATGCTGAGGAAAAGCTGAGGAGTTTTTGTCGTCAGATTTTCCAGTTGTTTAATTAGGGGGGGTATGATTACAACTCTGGCAGAAAGTTGAGTAATAGGTTGCATCGCGCTTACCAAACCATTGATAACGGTGATCTCGGATTTGAGTGTAAGTGCGATCGCCTATCCATTTTATCCCTGGTAGGGAACGATAAGCGGCAATAAATATATTTCCCATTGGTAACAAACGGGTAATTTCTGCTGCTGCTTCACTCCCTTGCCACCGTTTTTCTGGGTTGGTAGCATCTATTAAAATCATGCCTAAGGCACAATCGGCTTCACTAATACTAAATTGTTTTAAAGTTGCTGTATCCTGCATGGGAATATAATTAAAAAGCTGTCCTTTGTCAAAGCTTTCTAATAGTTGGGTAAAGGTAACGCACAAGTTACAGTTGCCGTCGTAAATAACGTAATAATTCTTTTTCATTCAATTATCAATTCTCCACATTGTTCTGAAGTTAACCATCAACCATCAACCATCAACCATTAGTTTATTGCTCCATTGTACTCTGATAATAAGTTAGTTACCTCTTCGACGGTGAGAGGATGACTAAAGAAAGAACCCTGCATTTGTTCGCATTTAAGATTTTTTAAGATTTCCATTTGCTGCTGTGAGTCAACTCCTTGGGCTACGACTTTTAAATTGAGGTTATTTCCCAGGGCGATCGCTGCTGCAATAACGGCTTTACTGCAAGGATCTGCTTCAATATCTGCCACAAACTCTCGCGCAATTTTGAGTTGCTGGAAAGGAAATTGTTGCAAATAAGCAAATGTTGCATAACCTGTGCCAAAATCATTTAAAGTTAGAGGCACTCCCAAGGTGAGTAACTCCCGCAGAGACTTTTGAAAACTTTCTAAATTCTGAACCATTTTCTTTTGTGTAATTTCTAATGCTAGAAAATTGGGAGGAAGCAGACTTTCAGCTAAAACTCGCTTTATTATAGATACCAGATTTTCTTTTTGCAGCAAACTTGCTAATATTTTAACTCCTACTTTTACAGATGGCAATCCTGCTTTTTGCCATAATTGATTTTGATTACACGCCTGGTATAACATCCACTCAGTGATGGGCAAAATTAACCCTATTTTCTCTGCTAAAGGCAGAAATTTTTCTGGATCAACTTCTCCTAATACTGCATTTTTCCAACATAAAATTGCCTCCAAACATATAATTTTTCCTGTATTTACATTGACTCTTGGCTGATATTTCAGCTCAAATTCTTTCTGGGTAACAGCCTGATGGAGATAATTTTCTAACTCGAACAACTCCTCTATTTCCACCGTCATAGTAGGATTATAAAATTCATAGCAATTGCCACCCTGTTCCTTAGCTTTGAATAAAGCTGTATCCGCTGCTATGAGCAGGTTTGTATCATCATCGCCATCCTGGGGATAGAGAGCAATTCCAATAGTAACACTGAGATGAATTTGGTGATGAGATAACTTGACAGGTTGGGAGACTTGAGTGATAATTTTGCTAGCTAAATTAGCCACTGTTTCTGTGTCAGATATTTGGGGAATAATGAGGGTAAATTCATCTCCAGACCAGTGAGCTGCTGTATCTCCCAAACGCAAACAGCTTCTTAATTTTTTGGCAAAAGTTTGTAACAATTTATCTGCAACTTCGTGACCCAAAGTATTATTGATATTCTGGAAACGGTCTAAGTCTAGAAACATTACCGCAAGCTGCTTTTTTTTCTTTCTAGCGTAAGCGATAGTTGAGGCTAAGTGTTCATTAAAAAGCTTGCGATTTGCTAAACCTGTGAGGATGTCATAACCCGCTTGGTAGCGCAGTAATTCTTGCGATCGCTTTTTATTTGTTATATTTTTTACAGTTAAACATAAAACTTCTCTGCCTTCATAACTTATCAAACTATAACTCTCTTCCACCTCTACCAATGAACCATCTTTACATCTGTAAACTGATTCTCTTACGAACTCCAGTTTTTCTGTTAATATTCTCTCTATATCTTGTGCCAAAATTTCCTTTTCGATCGCCACTACCTGCTCTAAAGTTAGTTCCTGAATTTCTGCTTCAGTATAACCCAATAAATTGCAATATGCCGCATTCCCATCTAAAATCTTTTTCTCTCTGGGATCTACCAGTACAATTCCTTCTGATATTTGCGTAACTACAGCCCGATATCGCGCTTCAGTTTCCCTCAGTTCTGTTTCTATTTGTTTGCGCTGGGTAAAATCAAAAATATAACTTCTAATCAGTTGATTTTCTGAGATATAATGAGCATATTGAGTAAACAATTCCTGCCCTACTTTTACTTCCCTTACAAACAGTTTGCCTTCAAACTTTTTCACTTCTGTCAGCAACCCTTCCAGCAGGGGATGCTCTAATTTTACTGCTTCTAAATTCTTAAATTTCTGACTTGCTGCTGAGTTTAAATAAGTTATTTCTCCTAATTCATTAATTTCAATTATGGGACTCGGTAATAACCCTGGTTGTTCCCTTAATCTAAAGAAAAAATCTTCTGTTACTTTATTGATATCTTCATCTACCGCAAAGATTGTTGTGTTAAATTCCTCTTCTTCTAAACTTTTTTGACTCCCACTTTCTCCTATTGCTTCTACCTCTTCGTCGTCTTCCCCGAGCAATAAATCTTCTGCTTCTGAGTTTTTTTCTCCCTGATAATAAAGTGTTTCATATTTTGCCCTTACTTCTTTACCACCCAAAGAGATAATATCCCCTGATTTTAGTTGATGACAAAAACAGCGCTTTCCATTGACAAATAAACCATTAGTACTCCTATTTCCTTTTAAATCTCCATCAACTATCCAAAAAAAATCCTGATTTTTTTTCTGCGGATAGATTACTTTTAATAAAGTTGCATGATTCCGAGATATTGTTTTCGAGGATATGGGGATAGAATTAGATGCAACTCTTCCGATTGTATATGTGTTGTCTTCCAGGATTAATGTTTTTCTAAATGTTGGTGATTCGAGCATTAATATATGTCTAACTTGTGGGGAATTTTTCATAAATCTTAATAGTTAATAGTTAATGGTTCATCAGTTGTGAGTTCTTAAGTGGTAAATATATCATAAAAAAGGGTAAATGGGGTTAAGAAGTAACCACCTGAAGACTATTGCTGAAAAACTTGGAGAGGATTTCATTTTGATGTTGCAGAAAATAAGTAGCCTCTTGTGATTTTAAAGGTTCACTAAATAAATAGCCTTGTATATATTCGCATTGGAGACGACGCAATAATTGAAGTTGCTCAAAAGTTTCCACGCCTTCAGCAACCACCTTGAGATTAAAACCACGCCCTAGGGCGATCGCCGCCACGATAATTGCTGTATCCCTGGGGTCATCTTTGAGGTAGCGTACAAAATCCCGATCAATTTTCAGCTTGTGGAAAGGAAATTGTTTCAAATAACCCAAAGAAGAATAACCAGTGCCAAAATCATCCATCGCCAGCTCAATGCCCATTTGTTGTAATTCGTCGATAGTTTTACGGGCTAATTCCTTATTTTCTATTAGGGTTGTTTCCGTAATTTCCAACTCCAAGAAATGGGGAGCAAGTTCGCTTTGCTCTAAAGCTTGCACTACCATTGATAACAGATTTTGTTGTTGAAACTGGCGAGGGGAGAGGTTAACAGCAATTCTGAATGGGGGTAGTCCTGCATTCTGCCATGCTTTATTTTGCTTACAGGCGGTTTTTAGCACCCATTCACCGATGGGAATAATTAGCCCTGTTTCCTCAGCTAAGGGGATAAACTTTGTGGGGCAAATTGCACCTTCTTGCGGATGTTCCCAGCGCAAAAGTGCTTCCATCCCTGTAATTTCTCCAGTCTTAATATTAATTTGCGGCTGATAGACTAAACACAATTGTTCTTGTTCTAAAGCATAGTGAAGATAATTTTCTAATCTTAAAAGTGCTTCAGTTTTCGAGGTCATATTTGCATTGTAAAAGTGATAATAATCACCCCCATATTGTTTAGTGCGATACAAGGCAACATCAGCAACTTTTAACAGAGTTTCCCCATCGGCACCATCCCTGGGATAAATTGCAATACCAATGCTAGTTTTTAAATGTAGTTTATAATGGTAGATCTCAAAAGGCTTTTTCAGAGTAGCTAAAATTTTTTGGCTCATTTGAGCAGCAGTTTCAGCCTGATTTAATTGGGGGAGAAGTAGGGTAAATTCATCTCCACCCCATCGGGCGAGAAGATCCCCTAATCGTAAACAGGAACTCAATCTTTCGGCAAAACTTTGTAACAGGCGATCGCCTGTTACATGACCCAAAGTATCATTAATGGTCTTGAAACGATCTAAGTCTAAAAATAGCACAGCTACTTGTTTTTGGTTCTTTTGCGCATTAGCGATAGCTAAGTTTAACTCCTCATTAAATAACTTGCGGTTAGCTAGTCCAGTTAGTTGGTCGTGAGTTGCTTGATACCGCAACATTTCCTCCCCTCTCTTTCTTTCTGTAATGTCTCGCACCGCCAAACAGAGAACCTTTTTTTTCTGATAATCAATCAGACTAATACTCACTTCAACATTTACCAAAGAACCATTTTTTTTCCGATAAATTGATTCTACCAAACAATCTAGATTTTTGCTCACAATCCGTTCAATCATACTCTCAAATACTTCAGGATCAATCGCTACCACATCTTTCAGTGTTAGCTCTAAAATTTCCTCTAACTTATAACCCAGTAAATTGCAATAAGCTTTATTAGCTTCGATAATTTTGTAGGTTTTTGCCTCTACCAAAAAAATTCCTTCTGATATTTGACTTACTACTGTCCGATAGCGCTCTTCTCTCTCTTTTAACTCTACTTCTATTTGTTTCCGCTTCTGAAAATCAAAAATATAAGTTCTAATTGACTTACTTTTTGACAGATAATGAACATATTGGGTAAATACTTCTTGCCCTATTTTTACTTCCCTACAAAATATTTTCTCCTCCTTAAATTCTCTTAATAAATCATTCAGTATAGGATGCTTTTGCTTCTCAGTTTCTATTTCGGGAAACTTATTTAAAGCAATTGAATTTATATAAGTTATCTCTCCCGCTAAATTTATTTCTATTATGGGATGGGGTAATAAATCCTGAGTATATTTTAAGCGATAAAAAAATTCTTCTGTTAATTCATCCAATTCTTCATTAGCAACAACTGTTGACTTGTCTTCCTCATTTCCTAAAGGAGATTTTTTTCTCCTCTCAGCTGTTAATTTTTGGTTGGGGTTGATATACTTAATTAAAGTGGATGAAGCATGATAAACCATTTCATATTTTCCCCGAACTGCCCCACTACCAAATAAAATTACATCCCCTGATTTTAGCTCATGGGATAAACAACGTTTTCCATTAACAAACAAACCATTAGTACTTCTATTACCTTTTAAATCTCCATCAATTATCCAAAAAACTTCATCTTGATCTTTATATTTTACCTGTAACAAAGTTCCATGATTACGAGATACTTTACTATCAGATAAAATTATAGCATTGCTCGAATGACGACCCAGGGAATAAACTTGTTCTTCCAGCAAAATTTTTTTGCTTTTGTTTCCAGTTTCGATAGTCAATGTATGACGAATAAGCGACTTTTTTTTCATAAACTTTGACGTTTTTGAGTTAACCTTAAGATCATTTCCCATCCTCTCATTAATCATTAGCACCTCTTCTTATAGTTGAAGTAATGACTTTCTCTCCAGCTTCGGTTAAGCTGTGAGAGGTTTTTTCTTAACTGGGTTTGGCATAATAGATAATAGATAATAGATAATAGATAGGTAAGCAACATTAATGGCATATTGGTTATGGATAATGATCAACTATCAACCATCAACCATCAACTATCAACCATCAACTATTAACCATCAACTATCAACCATCAACCATCAACTATCAACTATCAACTATCAACTATCAACCATCTGATTTATCTCAAATATTAGCATAAATAAATATTACTCAGATAAGTTAAAACCCTTCAGCATTTTTTTCTCATGTTCTCTCAATCTTTTACTTTGTAACAACACGGCAAATTTGCCTAACCCCGTGGGATTAATTAATTGATGAAGAGCATCCCGTCTTTCTATTACTTCCATGAAAGTAAATTTACCACTAGCAAGAGCAGTGAGACGCGCTCCTAACCCTAATGCCATTAAAAACATTCCCTGCTTCGTCTTCCCCACAGGTTCTAAACCCCACAACTTCCCCTGATATTCTAAAGCAGTAAAATCTGCATGGGTAGTAATATCTTGCTCCCCTATATTTACATAAGGATTATTATGACAACGATGGTGATAATAACACTGTAAAGTTCCCTGATAACGTTGGGGATGATAATAGTTTTGGGCTGAATATCCATAATCAATAGTTAATACATATCCCCGTTTTAAACACCGAGCTACTGTCTCTAACCAGGTTAATGCTGCTAAATTTACTTCTGTACAATATCCATCTGGATAAGCTTTTGAAGACAATTCAATTTCCACCAAGTTAAAATATTCAATTAATTGATTTGTTGAAGGTTTACCACTCACTTCGACTAACTGCTCCTCAACATAACTAACATATATTTCCTCAATTTTTCCCCCCATAATTTTAATTCGATGCACTGGAAAAGCGTCGATTAATTCATTACTGAAACAACAACCAATAATTGACTCTGCTGCCATTTCTTTTAAATTGGAGAAAAAACTCACTTTTTTTTCCCATTCCTGTAATAAATTTTGCTGTTGCTTTCTTAATCCCTCGGATTGCTCAATAATTATATATTCTATGTTCTTAAAAAAATCTGGATATTTTTGTTGCACATAAGCTAAAATATCTTGGGCTAGAATGCCAGTTCCTGCCCCCATTTCTACCAGAGTAAAAGGAGCAGGATGTCCGATAATTTCCCACATTTCTACAAATTGTTCTGCTAGTAATTCCCCAAAGTCTGCACCCAGGGAAGAAGAGGTAAAAAAGTCTCCTCTTGCACCAATTTTTACCTTCCCGCTACCATAGTAACCATACTGGGGATGGTAAAGAACAATTTCCATATATTCGGCAAAAGTAATGCGCTGGTTCGGCGATTGGACGATTTTTTCTCTGATAAGATTTTTAATAGACATGGTTAATAGTTGATAGTTGATGGTTGAATTATATTCAAACAAAACAATGCCTATGGTTTCTGAGTGCTTTACCCAAAGATAAACCCATCATTGATCACTGTTCAAACCCTGAGCCCAAATTTAAAATAATTCAAAAAAATTAAATCATAAAGGATAAAACAAACTCTATGGAAGTTGGAGAAAAAGCGATCGCCCAAATAGTTCTGAATAATTAAGTATTTTTACTTAGGTAAATTGAAGCAAAAATAGCCGTATAAAAATGCACAAGTATAACTTTATAAATAATTGGAGTCACGCAACAATTATACAAACAAAGCAAGGCTTTTATACACCAACTGAGTATAAATTGGCAAGTGATGAGTTGAAATTAAATACTGTTCTTCTTTCCATCTCTTGAAAGGATATTTATGAGGGAGGGTATTTTGTGAGAAAATGAAACAGGACAAGTTATTAATTAGCCAGAAAATATGCTTCTGATTTAAGTTGTAAGATTTTTGAGACTCAAAGAGCGTGAAAAAACCTACTATAAATCCTGTGCTTCTTGCTATAGAAGAGAAGAGAAGAGAAAAGCCTTTGAGCAATCTTGAAATAAAAAAAAATATAAAACATCTGTTTGAGTAGGGGAAAACTTATCAAAACTTAACAGCAACTAAGTACAGACAAGATTGTGGGGAGATCCCCAGATCTGATAGACTTTTCACTGGAGTGGCAGACCAAGCCAGGAAAACATAAGAAGCAATATTGAGGAAAAAAATCAGTGGATAGTACCCTAGGGTTAGAAATTATCGAAGTTGTAGAAAAGGCAGCGATCGCCTCTTCTAAGTGGATGGGTAAAGGCGACAAAAATACCGCAGATCATGTAGCAGTAGAAGCAATGCGGGAACGCATGAACAAAATCTATATGCGTGGTCGCATTGTCATCGGTGAAGGAGAGCGGGATGATGCTCCCATGCTCTATATTGGAGAAGAAGTAGGTATTTGTACTCAGGACAATGCCAAACAATACTGCAACCCAGATGAGCTGGTAGAAATAGACATAGCGGTTGACCCCTGTGAAGGCACAAACTTAGTGGCTTATGGACAAAATGGCTCAATGGCAGTATTAGCAATTTCCGAAAAAGGTGGCTTATTTGCAGCCCCAGACTTCTATATGAAAAAATTAGCCGCACCACCAGCAGCAAAAGGTCATGTAGATATTAATAAATCTGCAACAGAAAATCTACAAATTCTCTCAGATTGCCTTGAGCGTACCATTGAAGAATTAGTAGTAGTGGTGATGGATCGCCCCCGTCACAAGGAATTGATCAAAGAAATTCGTGAAGCAGGTGCCAGAGTGCGCCTAATTAGCGATGGAGATGTATCAGCAGCCATTTCCTGCGCTTTTGCAGGGACAAATATCCACGCACTCATGGGTATTGGTGCAGCACCAGAAGGAGTGATTTCAGCAGCAGCAATGCGTTGTTTGGGCGGTCACTTCCAAGGACAATTAATCTATGATCCCGCAGTTGTCAAAACAGGCTTGATCGGTGAAAGCAAAGAAAGCAACATCGAACGTCTGCATTCTATGGGCATTGATAACCCAGATAAAGTCTATAATGCAGAAGAATTGGCAAGTGGCGAAACAGTCCTGTTTGCAGCCTGTGGAATTACGCCTGGCACACTGATGGAAGGAGTACGCTTCTTCCACGGCGGCGCCAGGACTCAAAGCTTGGTTATCTCTAGTCAGTCAATGACAGCTCGTTTCGTGGATACAATCCACATGTTTGAAAAACCCAAGCATATCCAATTGCGCTAAGAGTTGGAAGAAGAGGAGAGGAGTGGTGAAATGCCGCCCTCCTTCTTGGATACATAAAGTTTCTTTACGAAGTCTTGAAGCGAGATGGGAAAAAGGACAAAATTCAAAAAGATTATATATATTTGTTTTACAAAAAAGAGCAAGAGAAAAAAGAGTTAGGAGAACACATGAATATTGCAGTTGTTGGTCTTAGCCATAAGAGTGCACCAGTAGAAATCAGAGAAAAGCTGAGTATTCAAGAAGCAAAACTCGAACAGGCCTACGCCCATTTGCGAGCTTATCCAAACATGGAAGAAGTGGCAATCATCAGCACCTGTAACCGTTTAGAGATATATGCAATTACGAGAGGAACAGAACAAGGAGTACTAGAAATAGCCCAGTTTCTCTCAGAAGTAGGGAACATACCTCTCCATAAACTACGGCGACATCTGTTTATGTTGCTCCACCAAGATGCAGTGCGTCATCTCATGCGAGTAGCAGCAGGGTTGGAAAGTTTGGTGTTAGGAGAAGGGCAAATTTTAGCCCAGGTCAAAACAACTCACAAACTGGGACAGAAATATCAAGGAATTAACAGACTGCTCGATCGCCTGTTTAAACAAGCAATGTCAGCAGGGAAGCGAGTACGGACTGAAACCAACATCGGCACAGGGGCAGTTTCTATCAGTAGTGCCGCAGTGGAAATGGCGCAAATAAAAGTAGAAAAGTTGGCAAATTGTCGGGTGACAATTGTGGGTGCAGGGAAAATGTCCCGCTTGTTGGTGCAGCATTTACTCGCCAAAGGAGCAAAGACAATTACCATAGTAAATCGATCCTTGAAACGGGCAGAAGACTTAGCCAGTAAGTTTCCCGAAGCGCAACTGCTTCTTCAGCCCCTCGAAAACATGGTGCAGGCGATCGCCGCTTCCGATCTAGTGTTTACGAGCACGGGCGCAACAGAGCCAATTTTAGATCGAGCCAAACTCGAAAACGCATTAACTCTAAATCAACCTTTAATGCTCTTTGATATTTCTGTACCTCGCAACATTCATGCAGATGTTCAGGGAATGGAAAATGTGGCAGCCTATAACGTAGATGATTTAAAAGCAGTAGTTGCCCAAAATCACGAAACCCGTCGCCAGATGGCACTCGAAGCAGAAGCATTGTTAGAAGAAGAAATAGCAGCCTTTGAACTTTGGTGTCATTCTCTCGAAACAGTTCCTACTATTAACTGTCTGCGCACAAAAGTTGAGGGTATTCGGGAGCAAGAGTTAGAAAAAGCATTATCTCGCTTAGGTACGGAATTTGCCGAAAAACACCAAGAAGTGATTGAAGCTTTAACCAGAGGTATTGTTAATAAAATTCTCCATGATCCGATGGTACAGTTGCGAGCGCAACAGGATATCGAGGCCCGTCGTCGTGCCTTAGAAACTTTGCAAATGCTTTTTAACCTCGATATCGGTGAGCAATTTAGTTGAAGTCATTAGTCGTTAGTCATTAGTCACTTGCATGCTCGCATAGTTGAAGGGTTATTTATTTAACCAAATTTTCTACAACTGATTAAAGACTAATGATAACTGATGAGTCCCTCTCCAGCTTCGGTTAAGCTGTGAGAGGGTTTTTCGTAACTGGGTTTGGCATAATAGATAATAGAGTAGAAGGCTACGGCAGAAGGCTTGGCAGAAGGCAGAAGGCTTGACTTTTATACAACCATCAACCATCAACTATCAACCATCAACCATCAACTATCAACCATCAACCATCAACCATCAACCATCAACCATCAACCATTAACCATCAACCATCAACCGAAATGGCACTTAGAGAAAGAAAGCAGTGGAATAGAATAATTCAATTAATAATAGTTATAATATTCCTGTGGATAGGGTTTCAGATAGTAGGGTATTTAGGAGCAGAAATTCTTTGGTTTAAAGAAGTAGGATATTTGCCAACTTTAATTAAACGTCTTTCCTGGCAGGTAGGACTTTTCTTAGGAACATTTATCATCTCATGTTCTTTTTTAATCGGTAATATATTCCTAGCTGAAAAATGCAAATGGCAGCCAAAGGAAGCCGAAAAAAAATCACCCTGGGAGGAAGTAGAAAAAGTCAAAGAGATACCCCAAACTCGGAAACTCAAGTTAAGTATTCTGCTCCCAATAGTGGTGATTTGTTCTATTGTAATCGGATTGATTTTATTATATTATAGTTACATTGCTTGGTTAATTTGGCAGTCAGACTTTAGATTGCCAAATGTCATACCAACTAGCCCATTTGAAATGATATCAATTAAAGCAATTTGGTTAAAAATATTACAAGAAAATAGGTGGAAGTTAGGAATTGTAGTAGGAGTAGCAATTTTAGTACTAGGAAAAAATGAATGGGGATTAAAAGCGATCGCCCTGAGCATCAGTATCGTCTTTGGGGCAATAATTTCAGGAACATGGAAAGTATTTTTACAATATTTAAACCCCACCGACTTTCATCAAATAGATCCCCAATTTAACATAGACATCAGCTTTTATGTATTTAAACTACCCATTTGGCAATTGCTAAATTTTTGGGTAAATGGAATGTGTTTATGGGCAATAATTAGCGTAGGAATGATTTATTTACTCTCAGGAAATAGCATCTCAGAAGGAAAATTCCCAGGATTTACCAATGGCCAACTCCGTCATTTATATGCCCTAGTAGGCTGTCAGATGGTAGGGTTAGCAATAAGTCATTGGCTAGGAATATACGAATTATTATTCTCAAAAAGAGGAGTAAACTATGGAGCTAGCTATACTGATGTAAATATTCAGATACCTGTAGAAATAACACTGGTAATAGTGGCAGAAGCGATCGCCTTATGGTTATTCTGGAAAAGTGGGACAATTAAAGCCAAAAAACCCAGCCAAAAAACCAGAAAAATTCCCCTCACCTTTTTAGCATTTTCCTTCTATCTCCTCATCTTAATCGGTGGCACTGTAACAGCCACAGCAGTGCAAATGCTCATCGTTCAACCCAACGAACTCGGTCTAGAAAAACCCTACATTGAGCGAACAATTGCCCTAACCAGAGCAGCATTTGGACTAGAAGATATCCAAGTAGAAACCTTTAATCCCCAAGGAGTTTTAAACCCAGATATTATTGAGAAAAATCACCAAACAATCGAAAATATTCGCCTCTGGGATACCCGCCCTATCCTTCAAGCTAATCGCCAACTGCAACAAATTCGACCTTATTATAGCTTTCCCGATGCTGATATAGACCGTTATACTTTGCAAGTAGCAAAACTGGGAGCAACTAACTTAGAAAAACGACAAGTAATTATGGCTCCAAGAGAATTAGATTATAGCGCCGTTCCCCCAGGAGCAAAAACTTGGGTTAATGAACATTTAGTCTATACTCACGGCTATGGTTTTACTCTTAGTCCCGTTAACCAAGTAGGAGAAGGGGGACTACCTTTTTATTATGTAAAAGATATTGGCACAGAAACAGATGCGGGAGCATTACGCACCGCCAATGATGCAATTAGAAATAGCATCCCCATCAGCAAACCCCGCATTTATTATGGCAGATTAACTAACACATACATAATGACTGCCACCAAAGTAAAAGAATTTGATTTTCCGAGCGGCGAAGAAAATGTTTATAACACCTACGATGGCACAGGAGGAATTCCTCTTGGTGCTATCTGGCGCAGGTTTTTGTTTGCCATCTATCTCAAAGACTGGAAAATGGTATTTACCCAGAACTTTACCCCAGAAACTAAAGTTTTATATCGCAGAGATATAGAAAGTAGAATTCAGGCGATCGCCCCCTTTCTCCACTATGACTCCTATCCCTACCTCGTTGTAGCAGACACCGCTTCGGGCAACAATTACCTCCACTGGATCGTAGATGCTTATACCATCAGCGATCGCTATCCCTATTCTGACCCAGGCTCCCAAGGATTTAACTATATCCGCAACTCCGTCAAAATAGTCATCGATGCTTATAACGGTAAAGCAGACTTCTATGTAGCTAATCCCTATGACCCCATCATTCAAACATGGGAAAAAATATTTCCAGGGTTATTTAAACCCCTGGAAAATATGCCAGTCACACTAAACTCACATATTCGCTATCCAGTAGATTTATTTAGCACCCAATCAGAAAGATTACTCACCTATCACATGAGGGACCCCCAGGTATTTTACAACAGAGAAGACCAATGGGAAATACCTTTAGAAATATATGGTAATCAAACCCAACCCATAGAACCCTATTACCTCATTATGAAACTCCCCACCAACCAGAAAGAAGGGGATAATGCAACAGAAAACTCCGAAGAATTTATCCTCCTTCATCCCTATACACCCACCAGTCGCCCCAACCTGATTGCTTGGCTAGCGGCTAGATCGGACGGGAAAGAATATGGCAAACTTCTCCTTTACCAGTTTCCCAAACAAAGACTAATTTATGGCCCGCGTCAAGTAGAAGCATTGATTAACCAAGATCCAGTAATTTCCCAGGAAATTTCCCTGTGGAATCGTCAAGGAGCGCGAGCAATTCAAGGGAATTTATTAGTAATTCCTATCGAAGGGGAATCACTTCTCTACGTCGAACCAGTATATTTAGAAGCAGAAGAAAACAGTCTGCCAACTTTAGTTAGAGTAATTGTGGTTTATGAAAATCGCATTGTCATGGCCACCACCCTGGAAAAAGCCCTAGAAGCAATTTTTGCAGCCCAAACAACAACTACCAATGAGCTAATTATCCGTCCCTTAGAAGAATCTAACATCATTATTCCCCAAGTTGAACCATCACCACCAAATTAATGACTAATAGATAATTTTTTATATGCAAAAAAAACTTGACATCAAAAACTTTTTTTTATGCTTCATGCCTACTCTTGGCTGTCAAATTCCATTCCTTAAAACACAGCCAAGAGCAACCCAAAACCCAGAAATTAATCAAGCAGAAATCATTGAATAACAAATAAGCGATCGCTTTCAAGCAATCTGTTCTTCACAACTTTAACACCCAACTTGAGCAGTTAGCTCACCAAAAAACCCAAAATAAATTGAGCGAGAGTTAGCCCTGGCTTTTAAGCCAGGGGCTTTGTAGGCAAATGACCAATGACGGGGCGGGTTTTGATATTAAGGTTATGGGTGTTATACATTTGTTGTCTCTAAACCCGCCCCTACAAGACTAACGCTGCAAATCTGGACGTTCTTCAGGAATAATTGCCCCTTCAACAGGACAGACTTGTAAGCAAATGCCACAATCAATACAAGTAGCAAAATCGATCCAATACCAATCAGTACCCTTGACATTTTTACCAGACCCTGGATGAATACAAGCAACAGGGCAAGCTTCTACACAATCAGCTACACCTTCGCAAGTTTCAGTAACAATAGTATGAGGCAAAGTGTTCTCTCTCTCCTAAAAATAACTTCATTACAACTAAATTTTAATTGCAAATTTGTTTTAATTACAAAAATTCAATCACAGGATGACCATCTGTCTGTACCCACGCAAGACGATTAATTCGACTATCTTGAGCATACTCCCGAATTTCTGCCTCGGAACGTCCCCCCAAATCAATTTCTACCCGCACCAAATGCTCAGACCGCCTCAATTTTTGTGCATAGATAAAAGCAGCAGCCATTGCTTGCTCCGTCTGAGCAATTACTAACCAATCACTAGCAGGAGGAGCTTGAGGTAACTGTGCAGTAGAAACCAAACTAGCGTGTAAATCCTCAATATTGAGAGCAAAACCAATTCCTGGAAACCCTTTTCCCTGGGGATGATAAACCCCCAACAATTCATCATATCTTCCCCCCCGCCCTAAAATGTGAGGTTGACACTCACCCAAACTCACCGCCTCAAACACTATCCCCGTATAATAATCTATGCTTTGAATTATACTTAAATCCAAAATTAGAGGTAAAGGATTAGGGCTAGTTTGATGCAGCAATTCCACTAAAAATTTCAGATTATTAACAATATCTCTTCCCGACTCATCCAAATCCAAACTCCCAACCTTTTCTAGAACAGCAGTCGGTTTTCCCCGCAAATCAAACAACAACAAAGCCCTTTGTTTTAATTCTGGAGCAAGAGGCAGATTTTCTAAACTTACCCGATCCAAATTAGCAATACAAGTCCGTACTTGCTTTCTTAAAGACTCGGGAAAAGGAGCAAGAAGACTACGAGTTAAACCTGCTTCCCCCAAAATCAAGTACCACTTTTTTATTCCCAACTTATGCAGACAATCCGTCAGTAACAGGATAATCTCCCCATCTGCCAAAACCCCTTTCGCAAACAGCAACTCTACCCCAGCCTGGTAAAACTCCAACTGACGACCATGTTTGTTCGGTGGATTGCGAAACACATTCGCCCGATAACAAAGCCTTTGTGTAGTATTTGCTTCCATTCTGGTGACAGCAGCCCGTGCAATGGAAGCAGTTAACTCTGGGCGAAGTCCCAGCCTGCCCTCCGAAGAATCCATCAGTTGAATCACCTTTGATTGCTCGATCGCTCCCCCAGCCATAAGAGTATCCAACCATTCAATCGTAGAAGTTACAATGCGCTGATACCCCCACCGCTGAAATACCTCCTGCAGACTGTCATTAATCCAGCCTTTTTGCGCTACTTCTAGGGGTAGCAAATCCCTTGCACCTGCTGGTGGTTGATGAATCATTGTTGATAGTTAATAGTTGATCGTTAATAGTTGATAGGGGTGCAACGAGAGGGAGTGCAATTCTTTGATTTCAACCCCCCGCTAGTTGATAGTTCATGGTTAACCATCAACCATCATTGATTTTACTTCTTTTTCCCAAAAAATGGCAACTTAATCCCAAATACAGTAGTTTGATCCGATTTAGCAGATGGTTTCTCCGATGACTTACCGTTAGCACTACTCTTACTCCCAGTTTTCTCAGGATTACTTCCCCATCTCATTTTCTTATATTCCTCATAAACTTCCCTCACCACAGGGTCTTGATTATTCAATTCCTTCGCTTTTTTTAAGTGAATTTTTGCCACTGCCATCTGCTTTTCTCTGAGATAAGCCAAGCCAATCAAGGCATGAATACTACTATTATTTGGTTCAAGTTTTTTCCCCTGCTGCAACTCATTAATCGCTCCCCTAATAATATTTTTCTCCAAATACTCCCTTGCGCGGCGCATATGAACTTCCACATCAGATTCTATTGTTACAGACTCAGCTTCTTCTTCTGGTGTAACTTGAATCCTTGTATCTTCCCCACTCTGCTCTACTTTTGCCACCTTGACTGGTTCTGGTTTCTTCCATTCAATTTCTTTCCCCTCTTGTTCTTTTAAAAATAAGTAAAGTTTATTGATTTCACTAATTTGACCAATTATCTTTAAAGTTATATCCAGAGATTCATATTGTTTTAAAGCTAAACTTTCCACCAACTTCCCATAAATATCATTAATCCTTGGCCCAGCTTTAGTCAATTTCTGATAAGCTTCACTCTCCCTAGGCATTTCTGTTTTTTCTGCTACTAACCGCCGTGCCGTCTCTGACAATAACAATTGATTCTCTCGCCGAGAATCTGCATTATATAACTCTTTGTATGCAGGATTAACTAATTTAGAAAGAATCTGACTTGCCTGTTTTTTTTTCTCATTCTCCTCTTGGTTTTCAGGAATGTAAGTATCAGGATGTAACTGCCTAGCAATTTTCAGATAGCGTTGGCGAATCTGTTGAGCATTTGCATCAATCGGAACTCCTAAAATCGCATAATGATCTATAAAGTCATGGTTAAAAAGTCCCTGTTTAATTTTTGCATACATATTTGGCAACTCTCCCTATTTGTTTAGCAATTTCTTCTATTTCAGTTAGTTCTCACCCCCTGGATCTACCAAAAAAAAACTCGAGCAAAGATCCAGATCACATTTAACTTTTCCATTCTCCCAACGGAGGAGTCTCTAACAGGGCGTTACTGAGACTCCTATGAATTTGACCGTTGGTTGCGAGAATACGCCCAGAATCAATGACAAAAGGACTACCATCATAAGCCGTTACCTTTCCTCCCGCTTCTTCCACAATCACTATCCCCGCACTCATATCCCAGGGACTCAGACCTCTTTCCCAGTAACCATCAAGTCGTCCCATAGCAATATCAGTTAAATCCAAAGAAGCAGCCCCACTCCGACGCACCCCCTGAGTAATATGTGTTAAATAACAAAATTCGGCATAATTATTATCCCTTGTTTCGCGGCGATCGTAAGCAAAACCTGTTACAAGAAGGCTCTTATTTAGTTCCCTTGTTTGGGAAACTTTGATTGGGCGACGATTACAAGTTGCTCCTAACCCTTTTGCTCCACGAAAAAGTTCTCGACGAAACGGATTATATACTGCCCCCACTTGGGGTACTCCCTCGATCAGTAATCCCACAGAAACTGCTGCTATTGGATAGCCATGAGCATAATTAGTAGTTCCATCTAAAGGATCGATCGCCCACAAAAATTCATTTTCTTTTTCCCCTATTTGACCCGATTCTTCTGCTAAAATTCCATGTTCTGGAACATGACGACGCAGAATTTTAAGTATTTCTACCTCCGCTTTTTTATCTGCTTCTGTGACTAAATCTCCTGGACGACCTTTTTCTTCTATTGTATCTAATTTCCCAAAATAATCTTCTAAAATTGCTCCCGCAGACATTACTGCTTCAGTGGCAATATCTAGGCAAATTTGTAGTTGTAATGGTGATTTTTGTTCCATAATTTATTTTTGCTGCTCCCGAAATTCTTTTGGCGTTAAACGCATTGGTGCTGTTGGATTCCAAATCCCATAACCCATTAATCTGGCATATTCTTCAGCACGGAGCAAAGGTTTTTTATATTTCAGGTTTGGAGGCAATACCTCAGCTAAAACATAACCTTGCTCTACTAATTTTTCATTAATTAAAATCCCATTATCCCAGAGATATGCTAATCTGCGTTCAAAGTTATCTTTGGTCTCTACATCGGACTCTAATAAAACTTTTCCTCCTTTCTCTCCAACTAATTCCTCTAATTTTTTCTTGGCTGCTACTCCCCAGGGATCTTGTTTTAGATCTGGTGCAGCAATTCCGATCAGTCGCACTTTTTCTATTAAGTTGCTTGCCCCCGATTGCATTATTATTTCTATTGTATTTCCGCTCACCACTCGTTCCACTTTTACCGTTACTCCTACTCGCTGGTTGGCAGACTGACAACCTAGCAGCAAGAACAAACTTGTGGCTAGTAAGTAATTTATAAGACTTTTACGACTCATAACTGGTAACTGACACGGTTTTAATCTTCATCTAGAGGTAAGCCAAATCTAACTTTCCCTCTAGCAAAATAGCGCCCAAACTGGAGTTCGTAAACTTCATCCTCATCTTGAGTTTCTACCACTAAGTCTGAACGCGGATAGCTTACACACAAGAGGGCATATCCTTTTTCTTTTAATTTTGGTGACAGTCCCATTGCTTCTGGTTGGTAAACTTCCCCCGCCAGCACTCTCACTGCACAGGTTGTACAAGCCCCATTCCGACAGGAAAATGGTAATTCAATTCCCTGTTTTTCCGCACTTTGCAGAATATATTTGTCTTCTGGGACAGAAACTAGCTCTTCAGTCCCCGTTTGGCGATCGCGAATCCTGATCTCATAAAAATGTGTCATGCTCTTATTTTAATTTGGTAATGTCTCCATCCTTTGAGGATCTTTAAGGCAGTCTAACTCAGGAAAAGCTTATAACCCTTACTAGATGCGGGTTATGCTCCCTTCTCTGCTAAAAAAATTAACAAAAACTTCCCAAAAGCAATTTTTCCCTCTATAATGGTTAAATGTCACTCCATCTGGAGAGGTGGCCGAGTGGTTGAAGGCGCAGCACTGGAAATGCTGTTTGGCGGTAACGTCAACGAGGGTTCGAATCCCTCCCTCTCCGTTCTTTCTCTTTGTTTCCCACACTTACTCTAACTCTCGTCTTCCTTCTAAGGCCCGTGCTAAAGTAACTTCGTCAGCATATTCTAAGTCTCCCCCCATGGGTAAACCAAAAGCAATCTGGGTTACTTTGGTAAATGGTTTCAACAGTTGACCCACATAAAAGGTAGTAGTTTCTCCTTCTACAGTAGGACTGATTGCTAAAATCACTTCTTTGAGCTGTTGCTGACTTACGCGCTTAACCAACGGCTGAATATTCAACTGTTCAGGTCCGATCCCTTCCATTGGGGAAAATACACCACCTAATACATGATACTTTCCCCTATATTCCCTGGTTTTTTCCAGGGCAATAACATCACGGGAGTCACTAACTACACAGATGATCATCTCATCTCGGTTGCGATCGCGGCAAATGGAACATACGGGTTCTGCGGACAAATGAAAGCAAATTTGACACAAGCCGATTTTCTTTTTTGCCTCAATTAGAGCTTGTGCTAGGGCTTCTACTTCTGCTTCTGGGCGCTTCAGAATATGCAGGGCTAACCGCTGGGCAGTTTTGGGCCCCACCCCAGGTAAAAGTTGTAATTGCTCAATGAGACGAGCTAAGGGAGGTGTATAAATGGTTACTTTTTCTCCAAATTGTTCCTAAGAGTGATCATAGCTCTAACTGATCTCAATTTTTTTTTTTACTAAATACTTGACAAATGATATGCCGTTATGGTAGATTATTATCATGGGGAACTGTGCCGCCCATATATATAGGCAATTAAGACAAAAGTAATTAGCAATGACCAGATTCATCCACACCTGTTCTGGGCTAACCCCTACTTTCTTAGACTAAGATAGACATTAGTGGTCAAATGTCTAAGAAAAAAGAAATATATGAGAACAAAGGAATTTGCTCGAAAATTGGGGATATCAACAAAAACCGTGCTGGGATAAGTC
>JADQBC010000135.1 GCA_016903655.1 Gomphosphaeria aponina SAG 52.96 = DSM 107014 | reverse complement strand
ACTGATTCTTTCGGTTTTATGTCCTCGTTTTCAATCATTCTGCTATAGATAATAAAGAATCCTTTAAAACATTCTCAATTATTATGTAGGGGCACGGCATTGCCGTGCCCCTACATATTGGTTGGAGATCTTAAAGCTTTGCGTAAGTCCAACTGATTCTTTCGGTTTTATGTCCTCGTTTTCAATCATTCTGCTATAGATAATAAAGAATCCTTTAAAACATTCTCAATTATTATGTTGGGGCACGGCAATGCCGTGCCCCTACATAATAATTGAGAATGTTTTAAACGATAATTCTAAGACAAAACCAGGTAAAACATCTTCCCCAGAAAGAGTAGAAGGAGAGTCTAATATTTCCCAAGTTTTTCCTGGGCGATAGATATAGACTTGTCGAGTTTTCGGATTAATTAACCACCCCAGTCTTACCCCTGTTCCCACATATTCTTCCAGTTTAGCTTGAGTAGCTTTTAAAGTGTCCCTAGGAGACATTAATTCCAGAACAAAATCAGGGGCTAAAGAGGGAAACTTAGCTCGCGCTTCTGGGGTAATACTCACCCATTTTTCCTTAGTTATCCAGGCTACATCTGGAGAACGAATTGCACCATTAGATAATTTAAATCCTGTTGAAGAATCAAAGACTTCACCCAGTTGAGTTTGACGATTCCATAACCATAATTGTCCCACTAACTCAGCATTACGTTTTCCAGTTTCCCATCCTGTAGGAGACATAATAATTAATTCTCCTTTCCCGTTAAGTTCAAATTTCCCATCAGGATTTTTCTGACAAATTGTCGCAAATTTCTCCTCAGATATTTTCCCCAAATCAATTGTATAACTGTTCATCTGCTTACCCCCATCTCTTCACATTCACTCCATCACAGTATAATTTTATCTGGATTGCCAATACAAACGAAAGCTCCCCAATACTTAGGATGCTCATAAGGACGGTGGTTGTCAGATTTTTGACTTAAATTCCTTAACTCCTCCGCTGCTTTTTGTTTATCCTTTTCTTCAGTCATATTGTCAAAACATCTCCGTAAAAAAATCGCCTCTTCTGTTAACCATTGTTGACGCATCTGACCAACAGTTAAATGGCGCACATAATCCTTTGCTTGCTGTAAAGCATCCCTTCGCCCTTGATTTTCATAGAGAAGATAATGATAGAAACGCTCCATAAAAATGGCTTTTGCAATATCTGGTACTCTCCAAAGACTCATAATCAAAGTTTTCGCCCCAGCTTGGATAAACCCCCGTCGCAAACTCATCACTCCAGCTCCAATATTCACCTCTGGCAAAGTTGTCTCACAAGCAGAAGCTACCACCAATTCCGTACCCACCAGATTAAGATTAACTAGATCTTTTCCCGTTAAAAATCCATCTTCTGCTTCAGGGGGAAGTTGACCATTTTGCAGCAGAGTATTTACTCCAGCAAAAGCTAAACCAGAACGTAATAACGGCGGGAATTTTTCCTCAATATCTGGCAAAAAATAACTATGAGTAGCCAGATGCAGAATACGAGGCGAACTTGAACAATTACTTAGTTGAGATTTTAATGCCTCTTGCTCAATACTCGGTTTTACTCCCAGAAATGCTGCAACCTCTTCTCCCTCAATTTCCGTCCCCACCAGAGGAGAAAATACGCCATAATATCTGGCAATTGCTGCATAAAATCCCTCCTCAGACTCCCCAGAGGCACAAGGAGTTTGAGAAGTTTCCATCCCCAAATTATAATCAGGATTAGCAATGATCAACGGCTCTGTAACTTCTGCCGTAATTTCCAACTGCAAGCGCAACAAATCTCGCCCCACACTCAGATAACTAATCTGATATTCTTCCATTAAATAGTTTCCCGTTTCCGTCGGCAGTAATTCAAAAGAAAGCGTATTTAACTCTCCATCAGGAGCAATAAAAAGTTGCCCTCTCAAGTAAGGTTTGAGAGGGAGAAAAACTCTGTTGTACAACTCTACTTTTTGACTATTGTCCTCAAAAATATCATCCAAAAAAAGCTCTTCTCGTGCAACATTTTTTCTAAATCCTTTGAGCAGTTGCTCAATAGTTTCAGCTTCCCCTAAATCAATCATTTTTACCTTTTCAGGCTCTCGGGCAGTTAAAGTAAATACTAAATAACGCTCTGGTAGCAAAGTCAAATCACCCGTAACCGCTTTAAAATCATAGCCATGAAACCGAACAAATTCTAGTAAAACTCCATCTTCAGGTAAAGCCAAAGCCACCTCACCACAGTCAACATTTAGCAATTGCTCTTGCAGTTTTAGCTCTGGCATTTGCTCCCTAATTTCCTCCTCAACTTCTGCTTTTTGCCTTTTCAAATCAGCCAAATTTTCTTGATAACTTAATAGTTTTTCATCTGGAGGAATATCAAAAATTAACTTAACAAATTTTTCTCCTAATTGTCGCCTTTTTTCTAGTTGAGGAGTTAAATGAACATAACGTCTAGACAAAAGAGCGATTCTTTGCATAATTGCTGCTTCAGTTGTTAAAGCTTTCCGCCGCAAAACTAAATTAAAAGCAGCTTTAATCGCCTGTTCATTATTGGGTAAATACTCAACAACTAGGGAGAGAAATTTCTCCAATTTCTGATAATTCTTCTGGAGATATTCTTGACGCTGGGTATCACTGCTAATGGTAAATATTTGCTCCAAAAATTTTGAGTCTATCTCTGCTGCTTCTTCCATCAGAGTCAGTGCTGCTTCTGGATGGTTAGTTGCCGCCTTCACAAAGGCTAAATTATATAAGCAAGTGCCATAGTCAGGATGGTCATTTCCCAGAACTTTTTGCCTAATTACTTTCGCTTCCAATAAAAGAGTTTCAGCCTCTGCATACCGCCCCATTGACTGATACACACTTGCTAAATCATTGAGAGAAGCTGCGTAGTCAGGATGGTCATCTCCCAGAGTTTTTTTCCTGATTTCTTTACTTTCTAGATACAGAGGTTCAGCCTCTGCATACCGCCCCATTGACTGATACAAATCTGCTAAATTATTCAAACAAATACCATAATCAATATTGTCATTACCCAGAACCTTTTTGATAATCTCTTTCCCTTCCCTATAAAGTTTTTCAGCCTCTGCATATCTTCCCATTGACTGATATACACTTGCTAAATTATTGAGGGTAGTTGCATAGTGAGGATCATCCTTTCCGAGATTATTTTTATTGATTTCTTGACTTTCTAGATAGAGTTTTTCTGCTGCTGCATACTGCCCCATTGACTGATACAAATCTGCTAAATTTTTTAACGCAGTTGCATAATGAGGATGAGCAGCACCCAAAGTTTTTTTACTGATCTCTATTCCTTGCTGATAGAGTTTTTCCGCATCTTTATACCACCCCATTGATTGATATAAATATGCTAAATTATTTAAGGCTATTCCATAGTGAGGATGATTAGTTCCCAGGGTTTTTTTATTAATTTCTATTCCTTCGAGATACAGAACTTCAGCTTCTGGGTAACGCCCCATTGATTGATATAAATATGCTAAATTATTTAGGGAAGTTGCATAGGCTGTATGACCAGTACCCACAGTATTTTTAATTATCTCTTTCCCTTGTTCATAGAGTTTTTCCGCCTCTTCATACCGCTTCATTAAATAATATAAACTTGCTAAATTATTTAATGAAGTAGCATAGTCAGGATGGCGATCGCCTAAAGCTTTTTTCCTAATCTCTTTCGCTTCGATTAACAAGGGTTCTGCTTCTGAAAATCTTCCTGTTGTATAATATAAACTTGCTAAGTTATTTAGTGTAGTAGCATAGTCAGGATGGTTATCACCTAAAGCTTTTTTTCTAATTTCTTTCGTTTCCAGTAAAAGAGGTTCTGCTTCTGCATACCTTCCTGTTGACTGATATAAAACAGCTAAATTATGCAGGGAAGAAGCATAATAAGGATGGTCAGTCAGTAAATTTTCCCTGCCTACATTACACGCTTGTTCACAGACAATAATCGCTTGTTTATAGTTAGTTTGCTCATACAGTTTTTTTGCTTCCTGGTTTAAAACACCTATTTGCTTGAGAACTTCATCAAAGGACATAATTCACCTCTAACCAATCTAAATTGTTGATTGTTACTTGTTACTTGTTGATTGTTACTTACTTATTAATTATCTCCCCTACATCAACTATCAACCATCAACTAAGTAATTAGACAAAATTAATTACATGGGTGAGGGCGGGTTTTTAACAATCAATTTTTGTTGTGCAACATAGGTTATCCCGCTGGCCCGCCCCGTAAGAAATTGTATAAATAATTTTGCCTACCTACCATCAACCATCAACCATCAACCATCAACTATCAACCATCAACAAAAAAGCATTTTTAGCTGCTGCTTGTTCTGCCTCTTTTTTACTACTTCCTGTTCCTTTTCCCAAACACTGATCCTGAAGCCAAACTTCAGCAATAAACCGCATATTTTTTGTTTCCCGTACCCGATACTGTGGTAAAAGTTTATATTTAGCTTGAGTCCATTCTTGTAAAGCATCTTTATAATTTTGCCAAGCAGGATCTGAATAGACTTCCGCCGCTTTAGCTTGTAAAGCTGGGTCTAGCCAAGGGCGAATGAGAGACATATTATAACTACTCAGATAAAGTGCGCCCAACACTGCCTCAAAAGCATCTGCCAAAACCGATATTTTTCCCGTTTCATTCATTCCCCCAGTATTAGCCACCAGCAAATAGCGATCTAACTCGTAATTTTGCGCCAACAGAGCCAAAGTGCGATCGCTTACCATGCGCGATCGCAGTGCGGAAAACTCACCCACACTTGCATCTGGGTAACTTTCGAGCAACACTTCTGCTGCTACCAATCTTATTACAGAATCCCCCACAAATTCCAATTGCTGATAATTTGCTCCCTTAGCATAACTAGGATGAGTCAGAGCCAAGTCTAACATCATCCAATTCACTGGTGCCCTCGGCGGTAAACCCAATTTTTGCACCAGTTTTTCCAATTCTTCCTGCCGCTGTGTCATACTCTAGTTATAAGCAGCCCTTCAAACAATCTTTTCCCATCTATTCCCCCTATCATACAATCAGCCATGCGTTCTGGGTGGGGCATCATCCCCAAAACATTCCCCTGTTCATTCACTATACCTGCAATATTATTCAGAGAGCCATTGGGGTTAGCCAGCTCATTAATTTCTCCTGTAGGCAGACAATAGCGAAATACCACTTGCCCTTTATCTTCTAAAGCCTTCAGAGTATCAGCCTCAGCGTAATAGCGGCCTTCCCCATGAGCAATAGGGAGAGTAATTACCTCTTTGTTACAATAAGCCTTTGTCCAAGGTAAATGAGCATTTTCCACCCTCAGAGCAACGCGATCGCAAATAAAATGCAAATTGCGGTTCCGAATTAATGCTCCTGCTAATAAGCCCACTTCTGTTAAAATTTGGAAACCATTACAGATACCCAGCACCAATTTACCAGCTTGAGCGTGAGCGACCACCTGTTCCATCACAGGAGAAAAACGAGCGATCGCCCCACAGCGAAGATAGTCACCGTAACTAAAACCCCCTGGAATTACAATTACATCCAGCTCTGAAATATCCGTTTCTTGATGCCAAACCATGCGCGTCGGAACTTTTAACAATCTCTGCGTCACCATTGCCACATCGCGATCGCAATTTGACCCGGGAAAGACAATTATGCCAAATTTCATCTTTTTTCCCCCACAAGTGTCAACTCAAAGCAATAATTTTCAATCGTTGGATTAGCCAGTAGTTGGTCACACATTTGCTCTAACTGTTCTCGTGCAGCTTGTTCGGAAGTTGCACGCACACTCAGCTCAATATATTTACCGATTCTAACTCCCTCTACTCCTGTATAACCCAACTGCTTTAGCCCTGACTCAACTGCCGTTCCCGCAGGATCAAGTACAGAAGAGCGCAGGGTTACATAGATCCGTGAGTGATATTTTTGCGCCATTTGCTGCAATAAATGTTATTCATTTTAATGGTAAAGCGATCTTGCCCTTTTCCTGGCCTGACTTCTTTAATAAAATATATCTAATGCAAATTAAAATTTCTTTTCTTAAAAGACATTTATAATAAATTGATGACAAATAATCCCACTCGTTCCCAAATGCGCATTGATCGCATCCTCAAACGTCTCAACCGTGCTATTTCCGCCCAAGAGCTTTATACAGAACTACGTCAAGCCAATCAAAGCATGGGACTTGCTACCATTTACCGTTCCTTAGAAGCTCTCAAAATCCAAGGACAGGTACAAGTGCGAATGCTACCCAATGGCGAAGCGCTTTATAGTTCAGCGCAGCAGCAAGATCAACATCACCTCACCTGTGTTAATTGTGGCACATCCATTCCCATTGATGAATGTCCCGTCCACAATTTAGAAACAGAATTAGAAAATACTCATAAATTTAAAGTTTATTACCATACTCTAGAATTTTTCGGACTTTGCAGCCTCTGTCAACTCGCTGCTGAATAGGTTGATGGAAGATGGTTGACTATGAGCAGTCCTCCTCTCCTCTTCCCCTTCATCAAAAGACAATCCTATGCAAAAATATTAAGATTGTCTAAAATGGCTCACACCTAACATTTAGGATTACTGCTAAAAGAGAGAACCAAACATGAAAATAGGCGATCGCATCCGTGTTATTGAATCCGTTATTGTTTATCACCATCCCCAAAATAGAAAACAGCCTTTTGAGCTTAAAGGTATGGAAGGAGAAGTAATAGAAATTATTACTGAATGGCAAGGAAGACCAGTTAGCGCCAATTTTCCTGTTTTAGTCCAGTTTGACCAAAAATTTAAAGCCCACTTCAAAGACTATGAAGTAGAAATTATCTAAGTAGATATTATTTACACAATTTCTTACGGGGCGGGTTCACCCAAGAGCTTGGCTATGCCCGCAGGCCAAGCCCCTTGGGCAATGGCAATTGAGCAAAAAATCAAAATCCGCCCAAACCTGCGGTAATTAATTTTATACAACCATCCACCATCAACCATCAACTATACTCACCTATCAACTTTTCTTTAAAATAATAAGTATTGTTTAGTTTTGTGTAGCTGCTTCAAGCTCATCAATTTATTTATGACTATCGCTTTAGTAATCGAAAAGTTGCAAAAGAGCTATGGAACAGTAAAAGCTGTTAAAAATATCTCTTTTCAAGTTCAAACTGGTGAAATATTTGGCATCCTTGGGCCCAACGGTGCGGGGAAAACTACCACCATTCGCTGTATCTGTACCCTCAGTCAACCTGATGCAGGTCAAATTGAGGTGGGCGGTGTTTCGGTGATAGATAACCCGAGGGCAGCTCGTCGCCGACTAGGTTACGTCGCCCAAGAAGTAGCCCTCGATAAAATGCTCACAGGTCAGGAATTGCTAGAATTACAAGGAGCTATTTACCATATTCCAAATAAAGTAGCAAAAGAGCGCATCTCTGAGTTACTCCAACTGCTAGGTTTGGAGGAATATGCAAATAAAAAAACAGGAACTTACTCAGGTGGTTTGCGCAAACGTTTAGATTTAGCCGCTGGGTTACTCCATCAACCAGATGTTTTAGTCTTGGATGAACCGAGTGTAGGCTTAGATATTGAAAGTCGTTTTATCCTCTGGGACTTTCTGCGGAAATTAAAAGCAGCAGGGACAACAGTAGTAATTACTAGCCATTATCTCGAAGAAATAGACGCACTCGCAGATAGATTAGCCATAATAGATCAGGGGGAAATAATTGCCACAGGGACTCCTTCTGAATTAAAAAATCGAGTGGGAGGCGATCGCGTTACCTTGAGAATAAGAGAGTTTTCTCCCCCAGATGAAGCAGAAAAAGCTAAACATCTTCTGGAGTCTCTCCCCTTTGTGGAAGAAGCAATTATTAATTCTGCTCAAGGTAATTCCCTTAACTTAGTTGTTACTTCCCAAAGTAACCCTCTCACTCAAATTGAACAATCCTTAGCAGCAGCTGACTTGCCAATATTTAGTATGGCACAATCTCGTCCTAGTCTTGATGATGTATATCTTGCTGCAACAGGTCGCACTCTGATGGATGCAGAATTAGCCGCCGCTGGTAGTCGCGATTTAAAAGCAGAACAAAAACAAGCTATGAAATAGTTGATGGTTTGGTTGATGGTTGATGGTTTGGTTGATGGTTGATGGTTGATGGTTGTATAAAAGCCTTCTGCCGTAGCCAAGCCGTAGCCTTCTACTGATGGTTGATGGTCTTCTATTAACAATCAACAAATGGTCTTCTATTAACAATCAACAATCAACAATTAACCATCAACAATTAACAATTAACAATTAACCATCAACAATCAACAATTAACAATTAACCATCAACAATCAACAATCAACAATCAACAATATGAGTCAAACCATAACACCAGCTAAATTTGACCTTTTGTCGCCCAAGAGAGAAATAAGCGCAAAAACCGATGAAAATAGCAATAATTGGGCAGATTTCATCCAAGAAACCATCGCCTTAACCAAACGGTTATTTATTCAATTACAACGCCGTCCTTCCACGCTCATTGCAGGAATAATTCAGCCATTTATGTGGTTAGTATTGTTTGGCGCTCTGTTCGACAATGCCCCCAATAACTTATTTGGTAATGACCTCGGATACGCTCAATTCCTCGCCCCAGGCGTAATTGTATTTACAGCATTTTCAGGGGCTTTAAATGCAGGTCTTCCTGTCATGTTTGACAGAGAATTTGGCTTTTTAAATCGCTTATTAGTAGCTCCATTGGCTTCCCGTTTTTCCATTGTGGCAGCAAGTACTATTTATATCATTTCCCTCGCCTTTATTCAAACAGGAGTAATAGTGGGAGCTAGTGCTTTATTAGGTGCAGGTCTTCCAGGTTTAGCAGGATTGGGAGCGATCGCCCTCATAGTTTTCCTGATAGTTTTGGGTGTCACTGCTTTGAGTTTAGGTTTAGCTTTTGCTCTCCCAGGTCACATAGAATTAATCGCTGTAATTTTTGTGACCAATTTACCACTACTTTTTGCCAGTACTGCTCTCGCTCCCCTCTCATTTATGGCAAAATGGTTACAGGTAATAGCTAGTCTCAATCCACTTACCTATGCCATCGAACCCATACGCTATCTCTATCTTAATAACCATTGGACAATTAAGAGCATGGTCATGGAAACTCCCTGGACTTCCATTAGTTTTACTGGAGTTATTCTCATCCTACTAGCCTTTGATGCAGTAATTTTATTCGCCATTCAACCTCTATTACGTCGCCGTTTCGCTTAAATTAAAACCGTTTCTCAAACGAGAAAAAACCTAGGGGTTCTCAAACCCCCAGGGAAAAAAAGGAGAAAACAAATGATGAACAAAACACTCCCACTTGCTAACTTAAAAACCCTGACTCTGAGCCTAGGAACTGTCTTAACTATTCTGGCTTCTTTAGGACAATTCACCTTAGCTCAATCTGTAAATCAACAAGATAATTATCAATCCAATGAAGTGGACTCTTTTAGTGGTAGTTCTTTAGGGAATGGTTCTTTAAATCCCCTAGACTTAATCCACCGTGCTAATCTGAGTAATGGTCGTAGTGTTGACGAGTTTACTCAGGATTCATCGGCAAATATTAACGATGCTGCTACTGAATTTAAACGCAAACAACAAGAACAATTACAAAACCAACAACAGCAACCAGCCAGCTTATCCACCCCTGAAAATTAATCCCTCGGGTGCGTTACGGCTGGCTATAACGCACCCAATCTGTTACTAGCCGATGGCAGCTAGAATATCTTGAGCGTGACTGGCAGTATTTACCCGATCATCAACATAAGTAATTTTGCCTTCGCCATCGATAATATAAGTAACGCGCTTGGCGTAACCGCCACCCTCTACATCGTAAGCTTTGGTGATGGCTCCATCTTTATCCACCAGCAACTGGAAGGGTAAGCCATACTTCTCTTTAAACTTTTTGTGTGATGCTGCGTCATCCATGCTTACACCTAGCACCACCATGTCCTTACTTTGATAATCTGCATAGTTATCCCGAAAGCTTTGCGCTTGTTTGGTGCAACCTGGCGTATCGTCTTTAGGATAAAAGTACATAACGACTGTTTTGCCTTTGAAATCAGCAAGTGATACGGTTGTACCTTCATCGTTGGTAGTGGTAAAGTCTGGTGCTTGTGTCCCAACTGCTAAAGCCATTGCTACTATGCTCCTTAATTGAACTTCATCTTTTTAGATAATAAAACTTTACAATAGATTTAATCAAGTCTTTTACTTTAATTCTCCATGTCTTCTACTTTCACCCAGCCAGATCGAAGTAGCCCTGTAGGAAGCTCGCCTTCCTACTCTCCTAACACTGTCAAACGGGCAGAAAGGGCTTTATTTTGTTCCCCCTTTCAACTAACTTTATTTGTGGCAATGCGTAATGCTAGTGTACCCTTACCAGAAATTGCTGGTCAAACTGGTTTCGCAGCGGGTTATACAACTAAAGTACTCTCTGAAGGGAAAACGGAAAAGGAGTTAATGTGGCTGATAAAAGTAGGTCTTTTGCGGCGGGAGGTAGATGGTCAAGGAATTACGGATAGTTTCCGACTTACTCCTTTAGGCAGGCAATTAATGGAAAAATGGGTAGCTCAAGGTAACTCTTTTCCTCCCCCTTCTTTCTGGGAGCATTTATTGAATACCTTAACCCTTTGGTTGAGGTTGTTATAACTGTTGCTAATTAGATAAGCTTGCATTATTTACACAATTTTTGTAGGGGCGGGTTCACCGAAGATCATTGGCCATCGCAATTGAGCAAAAAATCAAAACCCGCCCGAACCCGCGGTAATTAATTTTATACAACCATCAACTATCAACCATCAACCATCAACCATCAACCATCAACCATCAACCATTAACCATCAACTAATGCCAGGTATTATGGTAGTGGGGACAACTTCCCACGCAGGAAAATCTCTCTTAACTGCGGCAATATGTCGCCTTCTCTCCCGTCAAGGTTGGCGGGTAACTCCTTTTAAAGGTCAGAATATGGCCCTCAATGCCTATGTAACAGAGACTGGAGGAGAAATGGGTTATGCGCAAGCAGTACAAGCTTGGGCTGCGAAAATAACCCCTAGAGTAGAGATGAATCCTATTTTGCTCAAACCTCAAGGTGATCTGACTTCTCAAGTAATAATTCGGGGAAAAGTTGTGGGGAAAACCACCGCTGAAGAATACTATAAAAATTATTTTGAGCGGGGTTGGTTAGCAATTCAGGAATGTTTATCTCAATTAGCTATTGATTATGATTTAGTTATATGTGAAGGGGCAGGAAGTCCTGCGGAAATAAATCTTAAACACCGAGATTTAACTAATATGCGGGTAGCTAAATATTTAAATGCACCTACATTATTAGTAGTGGATATTGACAGGGGGGGTGCTTTTGCCCATGTGGTGGGGACTTGGCAATTATTAGAACCTGAAGAGCGATCGCTAATTAAAGGGATAGTTATTAACAAGTTTCGTGGTCAAAAATCCCTCTTAGACTCGGGAATAACTTGGTTAGAAGCATATATAAATATTCCTGTTATTGGAGTTATTCCCTGGCTAGATCAAGTTTTTCCTGCCGAGGATAGTTTAGATTTATTTGAAAGAAGATCCCGTCAAGAAAAACGAGATTTACAAATATCTGTGATTCGTCTGCCCCGTATTGCCAATTTTACTGATTTTGAACCCCTAGAAACTGAAGCAACTGTTACCCTTGAATATGTTAACCTCAATGAATCTTTGGGAAATCCAGATGCAGTAATTATTCCTGGAAGTAAAACTACTATAGCAGATTTAATTGCCCTCTATGAAAGTGGCATGGCTGCACAATTGCAAGCTTATATTAATAGTGGGGGGACAGTGATGGGTATTTGTGGCGGTTTCCAAATCTTGGGGCAACAAGTAACAGATCCAGATAAAATTGAAGGGGAAAATGAGAAGTATTTGGGATTAAATCTTTTACCTATAAAAACTACTTTGACTCAAGAAAAAATTACTCGTCAACGCCAAGTTTTTACTCAATATCCCCAGAAGTTCGCCATAGAAGGTTATGAAATTCATCAGGGAAAGACAGAAATAATTAAAGAAAATGGAGAGGATTTTTTCCCCTTATTTGATGACCCTGAATTAGGATTAGTAAATCGAGAACAATCTCTTTGGGGTTGTTATCTACATGGTTTATTTGACCATGGTCAATTTCGACGTGCTTGGTTAAATATTTTGCGCCAAAAGCGGGGAATGTCTTCTCTGCCTACAGAAGTTCCTAACTACCACCAACAGCGGGATATTATGTTTGATTCCCTGGCAGATTTTGTTGAAAAACATTTAGATTTAACTCCAATTATGGCAGAATTAGTTAAGCAGAGAGAACAGAAAAATGAGCATTGAAATTCGCTTTTTACCAGATGATATTACTATGAAAGCAGAACCAGGAGAACCCCTGCTCAAGGTGGCTGAAAGGGCTGGGGTATTTATTCCCACTGGGTGTTTAATGGGTTCTTGTCATGCTTGCGAGGTAGAATTAGATGATGGCAATCTTATTTGTGCCTGTATTAGTGCTGTCCCCATTGGGAAAGATAAACTAACAATTAATCTTTATTCTGACCCAGGTTGGTAGAGGGAAAAAAAGTTTTCCCTGTTGATAAAAATCATCTTTGAATGCTTTTTTTGGGATACAAACTTCATAAATATATATGTGAGAAAAAATAACCAGGTAGTCAAAGCGATCGCCTTCAGGTTGCCAGCGGTTATTATAATAGACCTCTTGCGAAAGTAGTGTTAACCCCCCCAACCCCCCCGCAGGTTCGGGGGGGAGATGACTGAAAAAATAAGCATTTTCCCCCCCTTAGTAAGGCAGGGCTGTTTCATTTAAAAATTTAAGGCTTTTTAAAACCCTTAAAATCTAACGGTTTCAGGCTTATATTTCTAACAATTTGGGTAAAATTAACAAAAATCGTTATTCTTGCTCGATTCTTTTAAAAACACTACACAGCCTTAAGCATTGATTTCTAAACCCTAGTTATGTAAGTATTTAATTTAAAATATGCTAATTAAATTTAATAATCTATTCAACTGCAAACGTAAAATGAAACAGCCCTGCCCTTAGTAAGGGGGGGTTGGGGGGGTTTTTTTACGGTTTCGCAAAAGGTCTAATAATGCC
>JADQBC010000091.1 GCA_016903655.1 Gomphosphaeria aponina SAG 52.96 = DSM 107014 | reverse complement strand
GCTAGCTTTCATCAATCTTCTAAAATCAAAGAATTAATCGAAAAAGCCAGATGTAAACTTATTTTTTTACCACCATATTCACCAGATTTGAATAAAATAGAAAAGTTTTGGGCTCGTTTGAAACATTATTTAAGAACAACTTTGTCTGAATTTGAAAGTCTTGAATTAGCATTAAATAATGCGTTGAAATATGTGTCCTAACCATATATCTCGCTGCTATACAATTTCTGTAGGGGCGGGTTTAGCCAAGATCTTTGTTATCACAACGTTATCTTTAAATCAAAACCCGCCCGAACCTGCGGTAATTAATTTTGTGCGACCACTTAATATCAAGTTCGGATAATTAATTGTCATAAGGTTTGCGCCCTTTTTCAAGCCTTATACCATTTTTCTAAAGTAATGATATAGATCAAGTCCTCATTTAATCATTCCCCTCACAGTATAATTAATTCTGCCACAGCTTTCGCCCAGCCCAGAGAACCAGCAGCAGGAGCAACTTTCCAGCCTCTACCAGTTAAACCTGGATGGGGGCCGCCTTTTCCAGGGATAATAATAGGATAATCCACAGTTGCCAGCATTTGCTTATCATTAGGACTATTACCCAGACCAATAGTAACAATTTTTTCTGTAGGGGTTGCTGATTGATAATAATTAATGAGCCATTGTACCGCCTTACCTTTACCAGCATTACCCCCAATCAAATGGGAAAAGCGATCGCCCACAACCACCCGAAAACCCAGTTTTTCCACCGTCTCCGTAATTTTTCCCCGAGATAAATTACGGGGAGTAATAAAAGGCTCAGAAAACTCTCTAGCAGTAGCCAGTTTTACCTCATCTAGGGATAATCCTGTGAGTTGAGCAATTTCGAGATCCGTTAAATCCCCAAAACCCCGTAAAATTTCCCCCAGAGTTTCTCCGAGTTTTTCTAGTCCCCTTCTGGCGATCGCATAACTTACGCCCAAAATTTCAGCATTTTGGCTCCCTGATGAAAAGTAAAAAATCCCACTCCCATTTTCCACCACAAAAGGGTCACTCAAACCCAAAAGGTTGCGGAGGTGTTCCACTTCCAGACGAGTTTTGCTAGTTACAGGAATCACAGGAATTTGTTTAATTTTAAGCTGCTCAAGCAGAGGGAGAGCTTGAGCATACTGATAATCTTCCTGATTCAGGAGTGTGCCATCTAAATCCGTAAAAATTAGCACTCGCATTAGCACTTTTCTTATTTTACTACCAGTACCGAACAAGACGCATCTGTTACCACCTGACCACTTACAGAGCTTTCAATAATACGTTTGAAGCCTTTTAGTCCGCGAGTACCAATTACAATCAAATCTGCTTGATAAATATTGGCGAGGCGAATAATTTCTTCAGCGGGGTCTCCCGCGACAATTTCTATTACACTTCCTTGAAGTTGAGCTAAGTAAGCTTTTAGCTGTTGTTCTCGATGTTGATAGAGAGACTCCCAAGAGGGGTGAGGTTTATCCCCATCTTCCAAACCATAGTTTTCATAGGTAGGAAGCACATGACAGAGGATAATTTTGGTTAAAGAGTTGAGGTGGAGGGTCTGCAAAGTCTTGATCACTCGCTCTGAAAACTCTTCACAGTCTAATCCTACTACAATTGTTTTTAGCACCAAAATATCTCCTCTTCCTACTCAAACCAGTATGGCATATTTTTTGCCTTTGTCCCAGATCTTATAACCAAAACTGCTCCTGCAGACCAATAACCATTATTGAGTGCGGAGACGGACTGAAGCAGCATGGGAAGGCAAACCTTCAGCCATAGCAAGAGTTTCAATTGCCTTTGACATTTTTTTCAAAGCGCGGGGGGAGTACTGGATTAGGCTTGAATGTTTCAGAAAAGTTTCCACCCCCAAAGCCGAAGCATAGCGAGCGGCACCTGAAGTAGGGAGAGTATGGTTCGGGCCTGCGAGATAATCCCCCACAGCTTCTGGAGTAGAATTACCCAGAAAAATTGCGCCTGCGTGACGGATCAACTCAAGAATTGCCCAAGGTGCTGACACTTCTAATTCTAGGTGTTCAGGAGCGAAGAGATTAGAGAGTTCAGCCGCCATTTCCAAAGAAGAAACAACAACAATCAAACCATAGTGAGCGATGGCCTTTTCTGTCAACAAACGACGGGGATGATTTTGTAATTGAGCTTCCACCTCTTTTTGGACTTTTTCAGCCAACTTTCCATCGGTTGTCAATAGTATTGCTGCTGCCATTGGGTCGTGTTCCGCCTGAGCCAAAAGATCGGCTGCCACATGGACTGGATTTGCCTCACTATCAGCAATAATCAGAACTTCAGAAGGGCCTGCCAGGGAGTCGATCCCCACCGTACCATAGACCAGTTTCTTGGCCAGAGTGACATAAATATTGCCAGGTCCTGTAATCACATCCACCTGGGGGATAGTTTCAGTCCCGTAGGCTAGAGCAGCGATCGCCTGCGCCCCACCGACGCGATAAATTTCATCCACCCCTGCCTCCGAGGCTGCCACCAGTACAGCAGGATTTATTTTTTGTTCCAGGCCCGGGGGAGTTACCATGACAATTCTAGGTACCTTAGCCACCTTAGCGGGGATAGCATTCATCAGTACCGTACTCGGGTAAGAAGCCCTGCCACCAGGAATATACAAACCTGCCCGATCCACTGGAGTATAACGTTTCCCCAAAACCACATCATCCTCCCCAAATTGTACCCAAGACTTGGGTAAGCGCTGTTTATGAAAAGCTTCTATTTGGCGACAAGCTAGCTGAATCGCCTCTAGTAGCTCAGGAGAAATCTTTTGATAAGCTGCATCCAGTTCCGAACCACTCACCCTCATTTCTGAGACTGTGAGTCTTGCTTGATCGAACATTTCCGTATATTCGAGGACAGCTTTATTGCCCTGGCGCTTCACCTTTTCGAGAACTTCTCTAACCAGAGTCTCTTTAGCTTGAATCTGGTCATCGTGGGTGCGATCGCTGATGCGTCGCAGTTCAGTTTGTGCCTCAGTCTGCTGAGTTATAATTCGCAGCATGGAGTCAAAATACCCATTTCGCTTATGTTTTAATGCCTAGAGATTGGTTTGAGGCAATGCCGTAACTTTGCTCTGCCAACCTCATCGGGTTATTTAGTTCTAGCTTAACTTGGATTTTCGATGTGGTGCTACTCACAAGGAATTGATTTTTGCTTTTCCCATACTTTTAGCTCATGAGCTAAGCAGACTGGTTGCTGCCATAATCTTGGAGCACAAAGCTAAAAATCCCTTTACAGAGGCTTGTTTCCCCATTCTGTACAGGTTATTTCTTGTGATACTTGAGCGCTTATTTTTGTTAAAAACCAGCCTATTTTAATTGGAGATGAGAGATACTGGGCTACTTACCAAGCGACCATCTTCCATGGTAACAATACGGTCAGCAATATCCAAAATCCGATGATCGTGGGTAACTAGCAAAATAGTACAATGTTGTTCTTTTGCTAAACGCTGCATTAAATTCACCACATCTTTGGTAAAATTCAGGATTAATTACTACCCAAGTCTGAGAGTCAATAATCAGTTTTCCTTGTTCAGATAATCGTTACTAAATTGGTTTTTTCTGCACTTTTTCCAATTTTTGGGGAAAATTCAGGATTAATTCCTACCCAAGTCTGGCTGAGAGTCAATAATCAGTTTTCCTTGTTCAGATAATCGTTACTAAATTGGTTTTTTCTGCAATGGATGCTAATTTTTGTAGAAATTAAGCCCACACTCTGAACTTCTTGACAAAGTGCAAAATGCTGGTGGTGTACAGTGAAAAGGCTAGTATTAACATTGTATTCAACTATCATATTGTGCCTTACAAAGTGTGGAATACAAATCGTGCTAAGTCCAGGGGGCGATCGCCAATCCTCACTGGTGATTTGGGAAACTTGTTGTCTCGACGCCTGTCTGCTGCCGTACAATTTCGGCGTTTCAATTGCTGTCTTTGCTACTTAGCAATAATTTGACATTAGGAGGTAAAACCCTTTCATCCCAGTTTTACTCCCCCAATGGTCATTAGTATATTTATCCATAAACTCTTGCTATTTTTTGGAGCTAGTTGTTATAATGGTTGTTCGGAGTAAAATTAAGAGTCAACCCAAGTAAAATATAAATTAATACAACTGTGGCTAATTCAAAATCTGCAACTAAGCGTATTCAAATAGCAGAGCGCAACCGACTGCGGAATAAGGCTTATAAGTCAGCGGTAAGAACCCTGATGAAAAAGTATTTTAATGCTGTAGAAGCATATTCAGCAGATCCCAGTCCAGAAAACATGGAAAAGGTACAACAGGCGATGTCGGCAGCGTACAGCAAAATTGATAAAGCTATTAAGCGCGGTGTACTTCATGATAATAATGGTGCGAGAAAGAAATCTCGTTTGGCAAAAGCTTTAAAAAGCTTTGACAAAGTAGCAGCATAAAGAAACCCCCACAGCAGGGCTGTTTCATGAACCACTTGGGGAAATTGAAATCTAGGGCAGAAACGGCCCTAGTGAGTTGAAAAGGGGGGAAGAAGGGAGAGCAGTGAAGCCAACTGGTCTGCGCTGGCCCTCCCTTGTCAACCTAAATTTGCAGGACTTGGGCATGAAAATGTTTTGTATTCGGAGAACCAGTCAAAAAAAAGTTAGGTAAAATATTAGCATTAAGTAAAAATAAGAAAAACCCCGTAATCAGTAAAAAAGGCAGTGTCATGGCAATGGAGTTAATCGATACCCATGTTCATTTGAATGATAAAATATTTGAAGGAGAATTAAATTGGCTACGGGAGCATTGGCAAGCAGCAGGAGTAACAAAGTTAGTACATTCCTGTGTCTGCCCAGAGGAATTTGAAAGTATTAGAGCAATAGCAAATCAATTTCCAGAAGTGTATTTTGCAGTAGGGCTACATCCCCTGGATGCTCAGAAATGGACTGGGGAAACAAAAGAGGAAATACTAAGAAAGGGAGCTGCAGATGAGCGAGTGGTAGCGCTCGGGGAAATGGGATTGGATTATTATAAAGCCGAAAATAAGGAACTGCAAAAGGAAATACTAAAGGCGCAATTAGAAGTAGCCAAAGAATTGGATTTACCAGTAATAATTCACTGTCGAGAGGCGGCAGCAGAGTTAAGAGAAATATGTCAGGAATTTTGGGAAAAGTCAGGGGCTGTATCAGGAGTGATGCACTGTTGGGGGGGAACGCCAGCAGAAACTCAATGGTTTTTGGATTTGGGGTTTTATATTAGTTTTAGTGGCATAGTGACATTTAAAAATGCGAAGACGGTGAAAGAATCAGCGCAAATGGTACCAAGCGATCGCCTATTGATTGAAACAGATTGCCCTTATCTGGCTCCTGTACCTAAAAGGGGGAAAAGAAATGAACCAGCGAATGTAAAATATGTGGCAGAATGTTTGGCAGAGTTGCGAAATGTATCAGAGGAAACTATAGCTCAAGAAACAACAGCAAATGCCTGTTTATTGTTTGGAATTTAAGAGTGATGGGGTGGCAATGAACCATGATGAAGGATTAACAATTAACGATTAACAATGAGAACTCAAACAGATAATTTACTACCAGATTTAATAGAAATTCAAAGAGCAAGCTTTCGTTGGTTTTTGGAAAAAGGGCTGATAGAAGAACTGAATAGCTATTCACCAATTACAGACTATACAGGAAAATTTGAACTGCGTTTTCAAGGGGAAAACTATAGGCTAAAAGAGCCAAAATATAGCGTAGAAGAAGCTAGGAGCAGAGACAGTACTTATAGTGTACAGATATATGTACCAACAAGTTTAATAAACAAAGAAACGGGGGAAATAAAAGAACAAGAGGTATTTATTGGGGATTTGCCATTAATGACAGAAAGGGGGACTTTTATCATTAATGGAGCAGAAAGGGTAATAGTTAATCAAATAGTGCGATCGCCAGGAGTATATTATAAGGCGGAGACGGATAAAAATGGTCGCAGAAATTATACGGCTTCACTAATTCCTAACAGGGGCGCTTGGGTAAAATTTGAGACAGACAAAAATAATTTGGTCTGGGTGCGGATAGATAAAACTAGGAAAATATCAGCTCAAGTATTGCTAAAAGCAATGGGATTGAGTGATGGAGAAATAATGGATTCTCTGCGTCATCCAGAATATTTTCAAAAAACCCTGGAAAAAGAAGGCAACCCGAGTGAAGAGGAAGCTTTAATAGAACTTTACAGAAAGTTAAGACCAGGTGAACCGCCAACAGTAAGTGGTGGCCAACAATTGCTAGAAAATCGCTTTTTTGATAGCAAACGTTATGACATAGGTAAAGTAGGTCGCTATAAATTAAATCGCAAATTAAGGTTGGCAGTGCCAGATACGGTGAGGGTATTAACACGCCAGGATATTTTAGCGGCGATCGACTATTTAATTAACCTAGAATTTGACTTAGGTACTACAGATGACATAGACCACTTGGGAAATAGAAGAGTGCGCTCGGTGGGAGAGTTACTGCAAAACCAGGTGCGAGTGGGATTAAATCGCCTTGAGCGGATTATTCGAGAAAGGATGACTGTAAGTGAGGCGGATACTTTAACTCCTACGGCGTTGGTAAATCCGAAACCTTTAGTAGCAGCAATTAAAGAGTTTTTTGGTTCTTCTCAACTTTCCCAGTTTATGGATCAAACCAATCCGTTGGCAGAGTTAACCCATAAAAGGCGTATTTCTGCCTTGGGTCCAGGAGGACTAAGCAGGGAAAGAGCAGGGTTTGCAGTACGGGATATTCATCCAAGTCATTATGGTCGCATTTGTCCTGTGGAAACTCCAGAGGGTCCAAATGCGGGGTTAATTGGTTCTTTGGCAACTTATGCTAGGGTAAATGAATACGGTTTTATTGAAACACCTTACTACCGAGTGAAAAATGGGCGTGTTTGCTGGCATGAAGCTCCAGAATATTTAACGGCGGATCAAGAAGATGAATTGCGGGTAGCTCCAGGGGATTTGAGTACTGATAGTGATGGGAAAATTCTAGGGGATTTTGTGCCAGTGCGCTACCGTCAAGAATTTTCGACTACGACTCCTGAACAAGTGGATTATGTGGCGGTGTCTCCTGTGCAGATTGTTTCGGTGGCAACTTCCTTGATTCCCTTTTTGGAACATGATGATGCTAACCGAGCGCTGATGGGGTCAAATATGCAGCGCCAAGCTGTACCTTTGTTGCGTCCAGAACGTCCTTTAGTGGGAACTGGGTTAGAAGCTCAAGCTGCTAGGGATTCGGGTATGGTTGTAATTTCTCGGACTCATGGAGTGGTGAGTTTTGTGGATGGGACGCGAGTAGTTATTCGTGTTGAAAAAGATGGAAGCGAAACAGGGGAAGAAATAGAGTATCGGTTGATGAAATATCAGCGCTCGAACCAAGATACTTGTTTAAATCAAAGGCCCCTGGTTTATCAGGGAGAGGCGGTTGTACCAGGTCAGGTGTTGGCGGATGGTTCATCTACAGAGGGTGGAGAAATAGCTCTGGGTCAGAATGTGATTGTAGCCTATATGCCCTGGGAAGGTTATAACTATGAGGATGCGATTCTGATTAGTGAGCGGTTGGTAATCGAAGATGTTTATACCAGTATCCACGTAGAAAAACATGAAATTGAGGCAAGACAAACTAAGCTAGGGCCAGAAGAAATTACACGAGAAATTCCTAATGTGGGGGAAGATGCCCTGAAAAATTTAGATGAGGAGGGAATTATTAGGGTAGGAGCTTATGTAGAATCTGGGGATATTTTGGTGGGAAAAGTAACACCAAAAGGTGAGTCTGATCAGCCGCCAGAAGAAAAGTTATTACGGGCAATTTTCGGGGAAAAAGCGCGAGACGTGCGGGATAATTCATTAAGGGTACCAAATGGAGAAAAGGGGAGAGTGGTACAGGTGCGGCGCTTTACCCGTGAGCAGGGCGATGAGTTACCCCCAGGGGCAAATATGGTAGTAAGAGTGTATTTGGCTCAGAAAAGGAAGATTCAGGTGGGAGATAAAATGGCAGGAAGGCATGGCAATAAGGGGATTATTTCACGGATTTTGCCAGCGGAAGATATGCCTTTTTTGCCAGATGGGACACCAATAGATATTGTGTTGAATCCTTTGGGTGTTCCGAGCAGGATGAATGTGGGACAAGTGTTTGAGTGTTTATTGGGTTGGGCTGGTGAACATTTGAGTGCAAGGTTTAAAGTGATTCCTTTTGATGAAATGTATGGGGAAGAAGCTTCTCGGAATATGGTGCATGGGAAAATTGAGGAGGCCGCACGGAAAAAAAATAAGGGTTGGGTGTATGAGCCAGAAAATCCAGGGAAGCTGACGGTTTTTGATGGGCGAACTGGGGAACCTTTTGACCGCCCGATAACAGTAGGGAAGGCTTATATGTTGAAGTTGGTTCATTTAGTAGATGATAAGATTCATGCTCGTTCAACGGGCCCCTATTCTTTGGTAACTCAACAACCTTTAGGAGGGAAGGCGCAACAAGGTGGACAGCGTTTTGGGGAAATGGAAGTATGGGCACTGGAAGCTTATGGTGCGGCTTATATTTTGCAGGAAATTCTGACAGTAAAGTCGGATGATATGCAGGGAAGAAATGAGGCGTTGAATGCTATTGTTAAAGGGAAACCGATTCCCCGTCCTGGTACTCCTGAATCGTTTAAAGTGTTGATGCGAGAGTTGCAGTCTCTGGGGTTGGATATTGCTGTGCATAAAGTGGATACTACGGAGCAGGGAACTTCTGATGTGGAGGTGGATTTGATGGTTGAGGCTAATCGTCGTCTTCCCAGTCGTCCAGTTTATGAGTCTTTGGATGAGAGTGAGGATTTTGAGGAGGAAGAGGTGTAGTAGCTGCGCTCGTAGTTGCGCTTGAGCGCTCGTTCGTAGTTGCGCTCTTTGCGCCTTCTCGTTAATGAACATGGTTGATGGTTGATGGTTGATGGTTGATGGTTGATTGTTTATAACTATCAACTATTAACTATGTTATTGACGAGAGGGCGCTAAAGCGCAACTACTAACTATTAACTATTGACGAGAGGGCGCTAAAGCGCAACTACTAACTATTAACTATTGACGAGAGGGCGCTAAAGCGCAACTACTAACTATTAACTATTGACGAGAGGGCGCGCTAAAGCGCAACTACTAACTATTAACTATTGACGAGAGGGCGCGCTAAAGCGCAACTACTAACTATTAACTATTGACGAGAGGGCGCGCTAAAGCGCAACTACTAACTATTAACTATTGACGAGAGGGCGCTAAAGCGCAACTACTAACTATTAACTATTGACGAGAGGGCGCTAAAGCAACTACTAACTATTAACTATGAAGAATGAAAAAAAGATGAAATTTTACAACAAAATTTGTGACAAGAAAGAGCTAAAAAAATTAATTGCGAAAGCTTTTACTCGTTACGGTTCGGCTAGGGTGGCAGAAATGGCAGATAAACTCAAGGATTTGGGTTTTCGCTATGCAACTCAAGCGGGGGTTTCGATTAGTGTGGATGATTTGGTTGTACCGCCGAAAAAGCGGGGAATGATTGAAGCGGCAGAAACTGAAATCAAGATTACGGAAACTAGATACGCAAAAGGAGAAATAACAGAGGTTGAACGTTTCCAAAAGGTAATTGATACTTGGAATAGTACTTCAGAAGCGCTAAAAGATGAGGTGGTACGCAATTTTAAGGAAACAGATCCTCTCAATTCTGTTTATATGATGGCATTCTCTGGGGCAAGGGGAAATATGAGCCAGGTACGCCAGTTGGTAGGAATGCGGGGTTTGATGGCCGATCCTCAAGGCCAGATTATTGATTTACCCATTAAAACTAATTTCCGTGAAGGGCTGACGGTTACAGAGTATATTATTTCTTCCTATGGCGCAAGGAAAGGCTTGGTAGATACGGCTTTACGCACAGCAGATAGTGGGTACTTGACTCGCCGCTTGGTAGATGTGTCTCAAGATGTAATAGTGCGGGAGATAGACTGTGGGACACAAAGGGGAATTAGTCTGAAACCAATGAAAGATGGCGATCGCATTTTAATTAGTTTGTCAGACCGTCTCTTTGGCAGAATTTTAGCTCGGGATGTGGTAGATACCAAAACAGGAGAAATAGTTGCAGCCCGTAATACGGCAATTGATGATGATTTGTCGAAAAAAATTGACGCGGCAGTGGATGAGGTAATTGTGCGGAGTCCTTTAACCTGTGAAGCGGCCCGCTCAGTCTGTCGTCAGTGTTATGGATGGAGTTTGGCCCATGGAGAGATGGTAAATTTGGGAGAGGCGATCGGCATTATTGCTGCTCAGTCAATTGGTGAACCAGGGACGCAGTTGACTATGCGGACATTCCACACGGGAGGTGTATTCACGGGGGAAGTGGCACAACAGGTAGTAGCTCCTTGTGCTGGGGTAGTCCAATTTGCCCCCAATTTAGCCATCCGTAAAATTCGTACTCGTCATGGAGATGAAAGGTATTTAGTGGAAGTAGCAGGAGAATTGACTATTAATAAAACAAAAGTGTCACTTTCTGCGGGTTGCCTGCTTTACATTAAAAATGGGGAAAGTGTTTCTCAAGGTCAGCTTTTGGCTGAAATTATACCATCATCCCAGCAGAAAAGTACAGAAACAGCAACTAAAGATGTTGCTTCAGCTTTGCCTGGAGAGGTATTATTTGATAATCTTACTTATGAAGAAAAAACCGACCGTCAGGGAAATATTACCCGCTGTGTGACAAGAGGAGGATTAATTTGGGTATTATCAGGAGAAGTTTATAACTTGCCACCACAAGCAGAACCAGTGGTGAAAAATGGCGAGTTGGTAGAGCCTGGATCCGTATTAGCTTTGACTAAGTTAATCACATCAAATGGGGGTGTGGTGCGACTGAGCTCCCCCAACAGTAGAGAGATTGAAATCATAACAGCTTCCGTCTTGTTAGACCAGGCAGAAGTCCGCCTCGAAAGTACAGGGGTAAGAGAGCAGTATGTGATTTATACTGGCGATGAGCGCCGTTTTCTGCTCAAAGCGACTCCTGGGACAAAGGTACAATCAGGAGATGTAATTGCCGAGTTAATTGACGATCGCTATCGGAGCTTGACTGGAGGTATTATTAAATATGCTGGGGTAGAGGTATCTAAAGGGAATCGCAAGCAGGGGTATGAGGTGACAAGAGGAGGGACGCTGTTATGGATTCCTGAAGAAATTCATGAGGTGAATAAGGATTTATCTCTGTTGTTGGTAGAAGATGGTCAGTATGTGGAAGCTGGGACAGAAGTAGTGAAAGATGTTTTCTCGCAGCAGTCGGGAATTGTGGAAGTAATTCAGAAAAATGAGATTCTGCGGGAATTGGTAATTAAGCCTGGGGAATTACATTTTACAGATGACCCAGATACGGCCTCATGGTTGGCAGAGGGACAAATAGTAAATCCTGGGACAGAAGTAATTCCTGGGGTAGTAGTTGATGCCTTGTGCCACTGTGAGCTAGCAGATACACCAGATGGCTTGGCAGTGTTATTACGACCAGTGATTGAATATGTAGTAGCTGAAGAAGCGCCTGGCCCTTCTACAGGTTCAATCAATACTGAAGGGACAAGGCAGATAAATTTGCACTGTGTGCAGCGGATCTTTTATAAAGATGGAGAACGGGTGAAGTCGGTGGAAGGGGTTTCCCTGTTGAGTACCCAGTTGGTGTTGGAGATTGTGACTGGGGACAGAGTGGGGGCTGCAACTCATATTTCAGCTGATATGGAATTAGTCCCAGATGAACATGATGAGTTAGTGGAACGCTTACAGATGGTGATTCTGGAGTCTCTGGTATTGCGGCGAGATGTGGAAACAGACCCCTATGGCGGGAGAATTGAGACATTGCGCATGGTGGAAGATGGTCAGGAAATACCTAGTGGGGCGGTGGTAGCACGGACAGAAATTCGAGCTTTAGAACCAGGAATGGTGCGTGGTATTCGTGAGGGGGCTGAGGCTGTGCGGCGGATTTTAGTAGTGCGCGACAGTGACCAGATGAAAATTAGTTGTGAAAACACAAATGTGCTCTTGGGTGATTTGGTGGTGGCAGATAGGGAAATAGCCCCAGGGATAAAGGTTTCTGAGTCGGCACAAGTTGTGTCAATTCAAGAGGGAGAGATTACTTTGCGCAAGTGTCGTCCCTATCGGGTATCTGCTGGAGCTGTACTGCATGTGGAAGATGGGGATTTGGTACAACGGGGTGATAATTTGGTGTTATTGGTGTTTGAACGGGCAAAAACTGGGGATATTATTCAGGGTCTGCCTCGGATTGAAGAGTTGTTGGAAGCTCGTAAACCCAGAGAGGCGGCTATTCTGGCTCGTCGGGGGGGGGTATGTCAGGTTGAGTATAGTGAGGATGAGACGGTAGATGTAAAGGTGATTGAAGCTGATGGGGTGGTGAGTGATTATACGGTGATGCCAGGTCAGAATGTTTTGGTGAGTGATGGGGTTGAGGTAAAACCTGGAGATCCTTTGACTGATGGGCAACCAAATCCCCATGAAATTTTGGAGATTTTCTTTAAATTATATGAAGGAGAAAAGGGAGTTTTTGAAGCAGCAATGATTGCGATGGAAAAGGCGCAGAGCTTTTTGGTAAATCAGGTGCAGTCTGTGTATCAGTCCCAGGGGATTGAAATTAATGATAAGCATATTGAGGTGATTGTTAAACAGATGACATCAAAAGTGCGCATTGATGATGGTGGGGATACGACTATGCTGCCTGGAGAGTTGGTGGACTTGCGGGAAGTGGAGCAGGTAAATGAGGCCATGGGGATTACTGGGTTGGCCCCCGCTAGTTATACTCCTATGTTGTTGGGAATTACTAAGGCTAGTTTGAATACGGATAGCTTTATTTCGGCGGCTAGTTTCCAAGAGACAACGCGGGTTTTGACTGAGGCGGCGATCGAGGGTAAGTCTGACTGGCTGCGCGGTTTGAAGGAAAATGTAATTATTGGTCGTTTGATTCCTGCGGGTACGGGATATAATGCGCCTGGTGGTGTGCAGCAGACAATGAAAATGCAGGCTTCTTTGGATGAGGAGGATGCTCTTGGGGTAGAAGAGAGGTTACGGAAAGGAAAAAAGGATAGTGCAGGCTCTGATTCTAATGATTTGATTCTTGATGACCAGACGGCGCGGGTTTACGCTGAGGGTTCAGATGATGGGATGGTTGATGGTTGATGGTTGATGGTTAGTAGTTGCGCTTTAGCGCGCCCTCTCGTCAATAAACATGGTTGATGGTTGTGAACAATTAACAATTAACTATCAACTATCAACAATTAACAATTAACTATCAACCATCAACTATCAACCATGTTCATTAACGAGAGGGCGCGCTTTGCGCAACTACTATACCTCCAACTATTAACTATCAACAATTAACCATGAAAAATCATGTTCATAGTGAGGAATCTTTACGCCAGATTGTTAATCGACTTTCTCGAATTGAAGGCCATATTCGAGGGATTAAAACAATGATTCAAGATAGTCGCTCCTGTCCTGAAGTATTAATTCAAATTGCCGCAGTTCGTGGGGCAATAGATCGGGTGGCACGGCTTATTCTTGATGAGCATTTGAGTGAGTGTATTGCTCGTGCTGCGGTTGAGGGAGATATAGAGGTGGAGATTGAACAGTTAAAATCTGCTTTGGATCGGTTTTTAGGTTGAATTGTGAACAGAAAATGGCACTAGACTATCAAAATCTACATTGCTGGCTGAAACTAGGAATTGTTATTATAAGTTTGGGCTTTACGGGAGTGGCAAAGGCTAATTTAGTAGCTAATAATATTAATGTCAAAGTTGCTGAGGTAAGGTTTCAGGATGAAGGGAAAATCCAAGCTAGAAAAAGTAAGTTAATTGCTCAAGATGTTGCTAATGCAAAGACGGCTTTAGAAGAAGGGGTTTTTGCGGAAATAAATCGAGCGAGGACAAATCCCCTTGCTTATGCTGATTGGTTGGAAGAAATGAGTCGTTATTATTTTGATGGCTGGTTGAAATTTCCTGGACAAAGGGCGGTGAGAACTAATGAAGGTTTTGAGAATTTGGATGAATTAATAGAAATTCTGCGAAATACTTCGCCTTTACCAGCTTTTAGTCCTTCTTCTGAATTGGATCGGGCAGCTAGGGAAATTCTGAGAAATAATGGTGCTAATGATATTAAAAGTGCTGAGATTTTAGCTGATATTAATGCTAGAGCTGATTATTTTGGCTCAAATACTAGCTATGGTGATACGGCAGAAGTGATTGTTATGCAGTTAATTGTTGAGAATGGATTGACTGAAAATAATCAAAGCAGTAAAATTTTAAATCCAGATTTTCAACTGAGTGGGGTTGCTTGCGAAGCAGGTGATTCCTATGGCAATTACTGTTATATTGCTTATACTGATCAATTAACGGAAAGGGTGGCAAAAGAAGGTGAGGCTGATCCTGCAAATATCCCCAATGATACTCCACAGGAAAATGGAACTCCACAGCCTCGGGAAAATGCTGCTGCTGCTCCTCTTTTGTTAGAAAAGGGGATTCTTGAAAATGATGACCTGGCTATGCCTGTTGATGAGAGTCGCTACGATTCTTATTTATTTGAGGGGACTGCTGGTCAAACTATTACAATTACTTTAGAAAGTAAGGATTTTGATACTTATTTGGCAGTGGTTGATTCTCAAAATAAAATTATTGCTGAACATGATGATATTAATCAGGAAAATTCTAATTCTCTTTTAACGGTTACTTTTCTGGCTGATGGGGTTTATTATATTATTGTTAACTCTTATGAGCCGAATGGACGGGGGGAATACAGTTTGACTGTGCGTTAGTTCCCTGGAATCATAGCGATCGCTTTTAACAACTTATTTTTCTCAAGAGTGTTAATGAAGTTTCAGAAATCCATGAAAAGATAGTTGTGGAGTCCAGATTCAAGCCCCGACTTCAGCCGTTAAGCCAGTCGGGGGAGTTGACAAGCACGGATTTACTTTGATAACTCACTCGTGTAAAATCGGCATCAGAAATATTGCGGCCAATTTGGACTTAGAGGAGGAAATTAAGTGGCAAAGAAAACCATAGGAAATTTATCAGCAACAGATTTAGCTGGGAAGCGGGTTTTAGTCCGAGCTGATTTTAATGTACCACTAGATAAAGCTACTGGGAAAATCACCGATGATACTCGGATTCGTGCGGCACTGCCAACTATTCAGGATTTAATCAAAAAGGGGGCGAAGGTGATCCTCTGCAGCCACATGGGGCGGCCAGATGGTCAGGTGAAAGAAAATCTTCGTCTGACACCCGTAGCTGTTCGCCTTTCTGAATTATTAGGTCAAGAGGTGAAAATGTGTGATGATTGTATCGGTGATTCTGTTGCTGCAACCATCTCGAAGCTAGAAAATGGTCAGGTTGCTTTATTGGAAAATCTTCGCTTCCATCTCGAAGAGGAAGAAAATCGGCCAGAATTTGCCCAAGCTTTGGCTGCTAATGCTGATTTATATGTTAATGATGCTTTTGGGACTGCTCATCGGGCCCATGCTTCTACTGAAGGGGTGACTCACTATCTTACTCCCAGTGTGGCTGGGTATTTGATAGAGAAGGAGTTAAATTATCTCCAAAATGCGATTGAAAATCCTCAGCGCCCTCTGGCTGCTATTATCGGTGGTTCTAAGGTTTCAAGCAAAATTGGTGTGATTGAAACTTTGTTAGAAAAGTGCGATAAGCTGCTGATTGGTGGGGGGATGATTTTTACTTTCTATCAAGCTCGTGGCCTGAGTGTGGGTAAGTCTTTGGTGGAAGAAGATAAATTAGATTTGGCTAAGTCTTTGGAAGCAAAAGCAAAAGAGAAAGGGGTTGAATTTTTATTACCTACTGATGTAGTAATAGCTGATAAGTTTGCAGCAGATGCTAATGCTCAGACTGTGAGTGTTGAGAGTATCCCCGCTGGTTGGATGGGTTTAGATATTGGCCCTGATTCAGTTAAGGTGTTTCAGGCTGCTTTGTCTGATTGTAAGGCAGTTCTTTGGAATGGCCCAATGGGTGTGTTTGAGTTCGATCAGTTTGCAGTGGGGACAGAGGCGATCGCCCGCACTCTTGCTGATTTGACTAAGCAGGGCGCTACTACTATTATTGGCGGTGGTGACTCTGTTGCTGCTGTTGAAAAAGTAGGTGTGGCAGAGCAAATGAGTCATATTTCTACTGGTGGTGGCGCTAGTTTGGAGTTACTTGAAGGTAAGGAATTGCCTGGTATTACTGCTTTAGATGAGGCTTAATTTTGGCTTTTTGGGTGCGGTAATTTACCGTACCCAACCTGGGGAAAAAGTTATCTTGTGATGGTAATGATTAAATGAGGGTATTGTAGTCATCTCAGATTTACATACTATCTATGCGGTATGATTACCGTACCCAACCTGGGGAAAAGTTATCCTAATTAGAGTAATTGTAAAAGAAGAAATAATGGCAAAGGGACAAACTGTTGTTTCTCTGTCAGAATTGATGTTTGAGCAACACAAGAATTTATTTTCAATCAAAAATAAAAAAATATTCCTGTAACCCCTTGACAAAGGTAAGCCTTGTATGTTAGCCTGAAAATGGGAAAAGATGCCGCCCATATATATACCTATTTGAAATAAAAAATAACTGTAGGGGCGGGTTTAGGGACTAACTATGACTCACCACCTAGATATTAATTCAAAACCCGCCCCTGTTTACGGTTGGGTGGGGGCGGGTTTTGAACAATCAATTTTTGTTGTGCAACATAGGTTATTCCCGAAAAGTGCCCCGACATTGAAACACTGGATATTAATTCAAAACCCGCCCCTGTAAAAGGTTGGGTGGGGGCGGGTTTTGATATGAAGCTTGTTTGTTAGTATCAGAGTTATTCCCTAAACCAGCCCCGTAAGAAATTGTATAAATAATTTTGCCTACCTACTTATTAATTAGACATGAGTGCGATCATTTGTGTTAACCCCCCCTACCCCCCCGCGGGCTCGGGGGGGAGAAATGCTTGGAATGTAGGGCTCCGGACCCGAACCCAAGGGGAGGGTTGGGGTGGGGTTTTTTACGGTTTCGCAAAAGGTCTATTCAAAACCCGCCCCTGTAACAGGTTGGGTGGGGGCGGGTTTTGATATGAAGGTTGTTTGTTAGTACCAGAGTTATTCCCTAAGAGCGCCCCTACATTAGGTTTAGAAGATGAAAATGTCACTAGCAACTAATTCAGGATTACCTGTTAATGTAGCTAGGTGTACCTGAGTATTACCACCCAGACCATCAGCATCGTAGAATAACCGCCCTAAACTATTATCATAGATAAATCGGTGCTCTGCTTCTGTTGCTTCAGTATCGATGACAAACTGGTCTGACTTTAATCTCCCCTTTACCAGTCCACCTCCAAAATTGATACTATTCACCCGTATCCTGTCTCCTTCTCCGTCACCCCCACTAAAGTCTAAAATGTTATCGACTCCATGAGTTGGTCCAACAAAAGAAAAAATATCTGCACCTGCACCACCTCGGAGTATATTATCACCGCTATTTCCTGTAATCAAATTAGAGAGGTTGTTTCCATTCCCATTGATATTTCCTACCCCTCCCAAGGTGAGCCGTTCTAAGTTGTCTGCTAGGGTATATTCTGCTAGTAAAGAGTTAACAATATCATTTCCCTCATTAACTAACTCTGTTACTACATCGGCAATGTTATCTACTGTATAAACATCATTACCTTTGCCTCCAGACATATTGTCTGCTCCCGCCCCACCGTTGAGGTTATCGTTTCCTGTACCTCCTATTAAAACGTCTGCACCACTCGCACCTCTGAGTTGATCGTTTCCTGCACCTCCATCAAGACGGTTATTTTTCCCGTTTCCTGTGAGAATATTAGGGTTACTGTTCCCTGTTCCGTTAATATTTCCTGTTCCTGTTAGGGTGAGGTTTTCTATTCCATTTGCTAAAGTGGTCGTGCTTGCTGATTTAATAGTATCGGTAATGGTAATAACTGTTTCTGAGTTGTTGATTACTGCGTTAT
>JADQBC010000122.1 GCA_016903655.1 Gomphosphaeria aponina SAG 52.96 = DSM 107014 | reverse complement strand
AGTCGTCTTTCTGCTGATGATGGTTACAAAGGTTATGATAAAGTTTTAGAAGCATTACCGAAAATCAAAACCCAAATTCCTCATGTTCATTATATGATTATAGGCAAAGGGAGCGATCGCCCTCCCATTGAACAATTAATTACAGATTTAAAATTGCAAAATAATGTAACTCTTACGGGTTTTGTACCTGATGAAAAACTTTGTGATTATTACAATTTTAAAATATGAGAGTATAATAAAAAAAACAATCAGAATGGAATGTGGATTAACTTTTTATCCCTGTTACCATCAACATTGGTGACAGTATTAGTAATAACCATAGCATTTTTAAGATTTTATGATCAAACAGACTTCCCATACCTCGGATTTATCGCCGAACCAAGAATCTGGAGCAATAGACTCACAGTGGCAGCCATCGTGGCTACAGTGGCTAATTTCGGCGTTGAGTGATACCGTCGAAACCGAGAAACAAATCGCTTGGCTCAAGAAACACAACGAAGAGTTGAGGAAGAGCAACGCCGAATTGAAGAAGAGCAACAAAAAGCTGAGGAAAGAGAACGAGCGTCTCGCCGAGCTAGAATCGAAACTCGATGCCGTCTTGCACAAATCCGCTTCCAACTCGAACCCAGTGAAGCCCACCGACAAGAATTAATTAACATAATTGCTATTTTAGAAGAGTATAGTATTACTTTTTAGGACATTTCCATAAAAGAAAGTAAAATACTTATATTACCTAAATAACCCAAGTTTGGGGGACTTTTCCACTTTAAAACTGGTATTTTTATTTTTAGAAATCACCTTAAAAGAAGAGGTGCGATCGCACGCTGAAGAGCGATCGCCTCTTTCTTCTTGAAAATATGAGAGTATAATAAAAATAACAATCAGAATGGAATGTGGATTAACTTTTTGTCTTTGTTACCATCAACATTGGTGACAGTATTAGTAATAACCATAGCATTTTTAAGATTTTATGACCAAAACGACTTCCAAATCCTCGGATTTATCGCCGAACCAAGAATCTGGAGCAATCGACTCACTGTGGCAGCCATCATGGCTACAGTGGCTAATTTCGGCGTTGAGTGGTACCGTCGAAACCGAGAAACAAATCGCTTGGCTGAAGAAACACAACGAAGAGTTGAGGAAGAGCAACGAAGAGTTGAGGAAAGAGAACGCTCGTCTCGCCGAGCTAGAATCGAAACTCGATGCCGTCTTGCACAAATCCGCTATCAACTCGAACCCAATGAAGCCCACCGACAAGAGTTAATCAATATCATCGCTATTTTAGAAGAATATGGTAATACTTTTTAACCGAGGAAGTGCGATCTCTTCTTCTTGATAATAGTTGAAAATATTCAAGTATTATTATAACATAAATAAAATGAAAAAAAAAATTCATCTTTGGATGCCTGAGATTTTTGCTTTCAAGGGAGGAATCCAAACCTATTCAGCTTTCTTACTCACAGCAATTCAAACCCTATATCCCCAAGCAAAATACGATGTTTTTCTTAAACACGATCGCTCTTTTCCCTTAGATCATCCCTATCTTCCTCAAACCCAGTTTCACCCTTCTGGTAATATCCCCTTGAAACTGCGAACAGTGGCATTTGCGAGTCAACTTATAATTCAAGGTTTGTTCCAAAAACCAGATTTAATTATCACAACTCACGCTAATTTTTCACCAGCAAGTTATAGGCTCAAACAACTTACTGGGATACCTTACTGGGTAATTGCCCATGGGGTAGAAGTTTGGAATCTTAAAAATGCTTCAGTCAAAAAAGCCTGTTCTAATGCCGCTAAAATCTTAGCAGTGAGTAACTATACCCGCGATCGCCTTCTCCTTGAACAAAATCTTTCCTATGAACAAATTGTCGTTCTCCCTAATACTTTTGATGAAAAGCGCTTTAAAATTAATAATAAACCCAAACATCTCCTAGAAAAATACAGCTTAAAACCAGAACAACCCATAATTTTAATTGTGAGTCGTCTTTCTGCCGATGATGGATATAAAGGCTACGATAAAATTTTAGAAGCATTACCACAAATTAAGACCCAAATTCCTAATATTCACTATATAATTGTGGGCAAAGGGGACGATCGCCCCCGAATTGAGCAATTAATCACACAGTTAGGATTGCAAAATAATGTAACTCTTAGTGGTTTTGTCCCTGAGGAAGAAATCTGTGATTATTACAATCTCTGTGATGTTTTTGCCATGCCCAGTAAAGGGGAAGGTTTTGGCATTGTATATCTTGAAGCATTAGCTTGTGGGAAACCCTGTTTAGGGGGCAATAAAGATGGGGCAATTGATGCCCTTTGTAATGGCGAATTGGGGGCATTAGTCGCTCCTGATAATGTGGAAGAAATTGCTCAAACTTTAATTGAAATTTTACAAGGTACTTACCCTAATTCTTTGATGTATCAACCTGAAAAATTAAGAGAGAAAGTTATAGAAAAATTTGGTTTTGAGAGATTTAAACAAACCCTTAATATCTATCTTCAAAAGCAACTATAGCTGAACCCAGAAATTAGAAATCAAATGCTTATTCAGTAACGCTTTTATATGGTAGTTTATGATTCTGAGAAACGCTATAAAATTCTGCAAATAGCAATTAAACTTGTCAATTATTACCACTGATTTAGGATTGCTATAGAGCAAATTAATAACTCAAAAATACTTACAATCTTAATTAACATTATGGCTTACAGCGATTTTAGTCTTAGTTCAGCAAAAAAAACATTTCAGCTAACACTCATTGAAAAAACAGATTTGTTTAAAGAATCACCCGAATTAAAACCTAGTGACTCCCTACAAGAATCTTTAAAATATAATCTTCCTTTAGCGTTAGCCAGTAATACTGAAAAATCTCGTTCAGAAATGATTATTACTCCGATTTTAATCGACTTGAGAAAGCATTTTAGTAACCAAATTAGCATTTTTTCTGGGATTAATTTTACTGTTGATGCTACACAAGGATTAAATGGAAATTGTGATTTTTTGATTAGTCACTCAGAAGAATTGTTATTAGTAACTGCACCAATTATTACTTTAGTAGAAGCTAAAAAAGAAGATTTGAATGCAGGTTTAGGTCAATGTATAGCCGAAATGGTTGCGGCACAACTGTTTAATAACAAAGAAGATAATCAAATTAACGAAATTTATGGCACAGTAACATCTGGAACAGTATGGAAATTTCTAAAATTAACCCAAAATAATGTTTTCATTGATTTAACAGAATATTATTTAGGAGATTTAGGTAAAATTTTAGGAATTTTAGCAGCAGGAATCAATCAAATAAAATCTCAATTATCAGAGCAATCAGAAAATGTTTTGTAAATGTATTCTTAGTTCAATTATATTTGAGGAATATACTGTTCTCTTGTAGATAAAGTTCCAAATTTATTGCAAAAAAGAATGTTGGGTTGAAAAACGTGAAACCAAACCTACAACAATTACTCAAAATATATAAATTTAAAAACGCAAATCTAAACCTTATCAAGTATAAAACTAAAAAAATATGGCTGTTACTATTCCCCTTCCAACCATCCAACTTGCTCCTGGTAGTAAAATATCTATTCCTGATTTATCTTGGCAAAAATTTGAAGCGATTTTGCAGGATTTAGGAGAAAACAGAAACACCCGTATAACTTATTATCAAGGCATTTTGGAAATTATGTCTCCCCTAGCTCTCCATGAAAGACCTCATCGGATTATTGCCTATATTATTACCGCTATTTTAGAAAAACAAGGACGCAATTGGGAAGATTTTGGCTCAACTACCCTGAAATATCCTGAAATTGCAGGCATTGAACCTGATACTTGTTTTTATATCCAAAATGCTGATTTAGTAAAAGGTTGCACAAATCTGGATTTAAGCAAATATCCTCCCCCAGATTTAGCTATTGAATGTGATGTAACTTCAAAAACTGCAATTAACGCTTATCAAGCATTACGAGTTCCAGAAGTTTGGATTTATAGCGATCGCCAATTGCAAATTTATATTTTCTCAGAACAAGGCTACTACAGCACTGCGAGTAGCCCAACTTTTCCAGATTTACCTATAATCGAAATAATTCCCCAACTAATTCAAAAAGCTATTGAACGGGGAACAAGTCAAATGCTCAAAGAATTTAAAGCCAGCTTCTCGAAAAACTGATGACTCAAGCAGCTACTTGGTGCAAACAAACATACCTGAATCGTACTAGGTTAAAACCACAAAAAGCAAATTTAGAGAAAAAAATATGTGCGGAATTGCTGGGATTCTCTCAAATAACCATAGCGTAGAGGCTTTAGAAACTCGTATTCAGTGGATGCAGAAGGCGCAAGAACATCGTGGCCCCGACGATCGAGGCATTTATTTTGCACCGACTCAGCAAGCGGTTTTTGCCCACACTCGCTTATCTATTTTAGATTTAAGTAGTGCAGGACACCAACCTATGTCTATTGATGATGGACGCTACTGGATTACTTTTAATGGAGAAATATATAACTTTAAAGAATTAAGAAAAAAATTAATAGCTAAAGGAGAAGAATTTAACTCTAATACCGATACAGAAGTTATCTTAAAACTATATAAGCATCAAGGAAAAGACTGTGTAAATGATTTGCGGGGAATGTTTGCTTTTGCTATTTGGGATGATTTAGAAAAAACCTGTTTTCTTGCCCGCGATCCATTAGGAATTAAACCTCTATATTATTATCAGGAAGGTTCAACTTTAGTATTTGCCTCTGAATTAAAAGCAATTTTAGCTTCAAAATTACCCAAGCTCAATTTTAGCTCAGAAGGTTTATATGGTTATTTAATAACGGGAACAGTACCAGAACCTTATACAATGATAGATGGGATTGAAACTTTAGAAGCAGGTCATTGGTTATTTTGGCAAAACGGGAATTTAACTAAAAAATATTATTGGCAAATTGAATTGAGTTTAAGTAATATTTCTCAAGCGGAAGCTATGGAAAAAACTCGGAAAGCTTTAATAGAGTCTATTAAATATCATTTTATTAGTGATGTACCTGTAGGAATATTTTTAAGCGGAGGAATTGACTCAACATCTGTTTTAGCCTTAGCTCGTCAAACTCAAACAGGTATGTTAAAAACTTATTCAATTGCTTTTGCAGAAAATGAGTGGAATGAAGGTGAAGTAGCCAAAAAAACAGCTCAACATTTTGAGACAGAACATATAGAATATAAAGTGACTTGCAGCATTGGGCGAGATTTATTTGAGGATTTTCTAGAGCAAATAGATCAACCAAGTATTGATGGGTTTAACACTTTTTGTGTTTCCCAAATCTCTCGTCAAGATGGCACTAAAGTAGTTTTATCTGGGTTAGGGGGAGATGAGTTTTTTGGTGGTTATCAATCCTTTCAAAAAATCCCAAAAATGGTGAGGTGGGGACAGAAACTACAAACAATCAAACCGATGACTAATATTTTAGGTAGAATGTTGACCAGTTTGGCAAATTCACCCCGTTATCAGCGTTTAGGGGATTTTTTAGTTAGTGAACCTACTTCTAGTAATGCTTATCTCAGTTTTCGAGGAATTTTTTCCCACCAAGAAGCAGTGGCGATCGCCAAACAATATCTTCCTGATTTTTCTACTCCATTTTCCTTATTCAGTGATCCTAATTTAAACCAACAACCTTCTTTAGAAGATCAAGTAAGTTATTTGGAAATTAGTCGTTATATGCGGAATCAGTTATTACGAGATAGTGACGTTATGAGTATGGCTCATGGTTTAGAATTGAGAGTACCATTAGTAGATCAAGTATTATTAGAAACCATAGCCTCAATTCCTAGTGAGATACGTCTAGCTCAAGGAAAAAAGCTGTTAATTAAATCCATACCCGAATTACCCGAATGGGTTATAAATCGACCAAAACAAGGATTTTCATTTCCTTATCAAAAATGGTTAGGAGGTGAATGGAAGCATTATTTTAACTCTTTTGATGCTCCTAAAAATGTTAATATAGACTTATGGTATCGACGTTGGGCATTAGGGATACTTAACTATTGGTGGCAACAAGTTATAAAATAAATAGCCATGAAAATTCTTCATGTAATTCCCTCTATAGCTCCAATTCGAGGTGGTCCAAGTAAAGCTGTTATTGATCTGGTTCGTGAGTTACGCAACCAAGGCATTGATGCTGAAATTGCTACTACTAATGATAATGGAGATGATTTACTGGATGTTCCTTTAAATAAATGTAGTGAGTATCAAGAAGTACCAGTTTGGTTTTTTCCTAGATTTTCCCCGCCAATTGCTTCAATTCGAGAATTTGCCTTTTCTAATGCTTTGACTAAATGGTTATGGAAAAATATTACCCAATACGATTTACTCCACGTTCATGCTATCTTTTCTTATCCATCAACCATAGCAATGGCGATCGCCCGTGCTAAAAATATTCCTTACATTAATCGCCCCCTAGGGCTACTTGGCAAATGGCCACTACAACAAGGTAAACAGAAAAAGCAACTCTACCTCAAAATAATTGAACTGGCTAATCTCGATCATGCTAAATTCCTACATTTTACAGCCCAACAAGAGCAAAAAGAAGCTTCAGCACTAAAACTAAAAACACCAAGCTTTATTCTGCCACATGGTATTTCTGTTCCTTCTTTTAACCCCCAAGCAAATGAGCAACTTCGCCAAGATTTGCACCTCCAGGGGGATGAACCAATCATTCTTTATCTGTCTCGGTTACACAAGAAAAAGGGATTAGAATACTTAATTCCTGCATTAGGGAAACTGAAAGAGCAGCAACGCTTTACTTTTATCTTGGCAGGAAATGGTACTCCAGAATATGAAATTAAGGTTACTGAACTCCTAGAAAAAGCTCAAATTACTCATCAAACTTACCGCCCTGGTTTTGTCACAGGGGAAAAGAAAACACTTTTTTTACAAGGAGCTGATTTATTTGTCCTAACTTCCCACTCTGAAAATTTTGGTATTGCCGTAATTGAGGCTCTAGCAGCAGGTACTCCAGTACTTATTACTCCAGGGGTTGCTTTAGCCAGTATTGTTCAACAAAACCAATTAGGCTATCTAACAGAATTAGACCCCTTGAGCATTGAAATTAATTTGCAACAATGCTTAAATAATAGAAATGATTTAAAACAAGTAGGCGATCGCGCCCGTGAATTTGTCCTGAATAATTACAGTTGGGAACAAATTGTTTCTCAATTAATTGAGATTTATAAAAGTATTTTAAAATCAACCAAAACTTAAATAATATCTGACAAAAATCAATTGAAATTGAAAAAATACTAGAAACAGGAGAGTTATGAACCAAAAATTAAGGCATGAATATCTCTACAGAGATCAAAACTTTACTCACGCTCATAATTATTTAATTCCTCAATTAACTAAAATAATTTCAGGCAAGCAAAAATTAACAATATTAGATATAGGTTGTGGGAATGGAAGCCTAAGTAACTATCTTGCAAAAAAAGGTCATCAAGTAGTTGGAATTGAAGAATCAGCTTCAGGAATTGAAATTGCTAGTGCAAATTTCTCAAACTGTACCTTTATTCAAGGAAGTATTTACGATTTTCCTTATGCAAGAGTTGGCAAGGATTTCGATTTAGTTATTTCTGTAGAAGTAATAGAACATTTGTTATATCCTAGGGAGTTACTAAGAGTAGCTAAAAACTGCCTTAAGCCTGAAGGTCAAATTCTTATTACTACTCCAGATCATGGGTATTGGAAAAATTTAGCCCTTGCTTTAGCAGGTGCGATGGATAAACACTTTACTGTTCTTTGGGATGGAGGTCATATTAAATTCTTTTCAGTAAACACTTTAAGTCAGTTACTCAAAGAAGAACAATTCACAGATATTAATTTTGAGTTTGCTGGAAGATTTCCCTTGCTTTGGAAATCCATGCTTTGTACTGCATCTTTACAATAACATGACTATAAATTTTTATTCAATCCCAAGCAACATAAAAACAGATAAGATAATAAAATAAAATTTAATGATGATCAAAAATCAAGAGAGTAACAAAGATATATTAACAAAAATTACTCCCTTAATCCTCACCTACAACGAAGCCCCGAACATCGAGCGCACTCTTAAACAACTCACCTGGGCGCAGCAGATTATTATTATTGATAGCTACAGCAAAGATGAAACTCTAGAAATTATCAAAAACTATCCTCAAGTTAAACTTTTCCAAAGAGAATTTGACACTCATGCCAGCCAATGGAATTACGGACTAAAAAAAGTTGCCTCAGAATGGGTACTTTCATTAGATGCAGACTACTTTGTAACTGATGAATTAATTGCAGAAATTAAAGAAATTAAAGGCGATCGCTCCATTGACGGTTACTTTATTCCCTTCAAATATTGTGTTTTTGGTAAACCTTTACGAGGAACCATTCTTCCTCCCCGCCAGGCACTCTTTCGCCAAGAGAACTCCATTTACATTGACGATGGACACACCCAACTCTTACAAATTAAAGGAAAATCACCAACCCTTTCTAATTATATTTATCATGATGATCGCAAACCCCTTAGTCGCTGGCTCTGGGCGCAAGATCGCTATATGAAAATTGAGGTAAAAAAACTTTTGGAAACTCCAAAAAATGAACTTAGCTTTGGCGATCAAATCCGTCTTCAAAAAGTTATTGCTCCTTTCATTATTATTTTTTACTGTCTTATTCTTAAAGGAGGGATTTTAGATGGTTGGCACGGCTGGTATTATGCTTTTCAAAGGATGTTTGCTGAAATTTTGTTATCTATTCGTTTAATTGAAAAAGAGCAACTTGAAACTAATGAGAGAAATAAGAATTTCTAGTGAAATATTAATTTAATCTTCAAAAATCCACTATGAATAACTTTCTTGCCAGTCAAACATTAAAATATATTTGGTCACACCCTAACTCTAAAGGGCAACAAATTCAAGCCATTCTCAAATTTATTGGTTGGCAACTATATAAGCGCATTACTAAGCGCACTGTTATCTTGAACCTTCTTCCTGAAATTAAACTTTACTGCCAACCTGATAGTCTTTCTGCCTCAACTGTATTATATTGCGCACTCTATGATTATGAAGAAATGAACTTTTTGCTAAGATATTTACGTCCAGAAGACTCTTTTCTGGATGTTGGAGCAAATGTAGGGGTATATTCTCTTTTGGCAGCATCCAAGATAAAAACAGGTTGGATTTATGCTTTTGAAGCTCTTCCTAAAAATTATCAGCGTTTGCAAGACAATATTAAACTCAATGAAATCAAGAATATTAAAACCTATCAAGTCGCTGTTTCTGATAGAGTTGGAACAATACATTTAAATTTACCAGAAAGCGATTCAATGGCTTATATTTCCCTGGAAAATAGTGTTAATTCAATAGAAGTGGCAACAGATACCATAGAAAACTTATTGAGACAAGAGTCCATTGAAAACTTAACATTAGCAAAAATGGATATTGAAGGAGCAGAATTATTAGCTTTTCAAGGAGCAAATTCTCTCCTCACTCACCATCGTCCTTATGTCTGGATTTTAGAAATAAATGATTGTGTTAATAATTTTGGCTATCAAAAAGAAGATCTTGTTAATTTAAAAAAAAACTATGAATATTCAATTTATCAATATTCCAGAAATTCTAATTCTCTCAATCCTTTATCTTTAGATAACAAAAAAGGCAATAATATACTTGCTATTTATGATCAAGCTTTAGATTTTGTCAAAGAGCGTCTCAATTGTTGAGAATAAATCCATAACTTTAAGGCTATAATCTTCAATGAAAATTTTCGGTTATAAAATAACTTTTTCCGCCAAATGGTTGGTAACTATTGCTTTTTTGCTATTATCAGTTAGATTCATAATCATACCATTGCAAATAGCGATCGCCTTTTACCAATACCCCCACCCTCAAAGCATTTTTGTTCTCGGTGGTAATATAGAGAGGGAAAAAGCAGCAGCACAACTAGCCAAAACTTATAAAAATTTACCCATTGTTATCTCTTCAGGTAATCCGCCAAAATATACAAAAGCTATTTTTCAAGAGGCAGGAGTTGAGCTTTCCCGCCTTCACTTAGATTATTGTGCGGTGGATACTGTCACCAATTTTACCTGTTCAGTTTCCTATTTTAAACAAAGAAACATTCATCATGTTTATTTACTTACCTCTGACTTTCATCTACCAAGAGCAAAAGCGATCGCCTTTTTCATTTTTGGCAGCCAAGGTATCGCTGTCACCCCCATTAGTATTTCTTCTGAAAGAGCTTCCGAATCTCGTTTGTCTCTCCTGCGAGACAGCTTCCGCAGCCTTGTCTGGGTTGCAACTGGACGTAGCTTGATCAGTTTCCATCCTCGCTCTCGTAACCAATCTGGAAATTTTAATACACAAAACTTGATAAATATTGAACATCACGTTACATCATAGAAATAACATTCTAATGACTAAGGACTTTTGATATTTTGCAGGCTTGATCAAAAATCACATAAATTGATAAACAGTTACAAAACTCGCTCAAGATGTCCAGCAAAAATCTCCAACCGCAAACCCTAGTAATCAAAATAGGTACTTCGAGTCTCACCTCACCCACAGGTCAACTGGCACTCTCAACTATTGCTGCTTTAATCGAAACTCTCACAGAGTTACGCAACTCTGGTCATCGGGTAGTCCTGGTTTCTTCTGGGGCGGTGGGTGTGGGTTGTGCGCGACTAAACTTAAAAGAACGTCCCCGAAAACTCGCAGTGAAACAAGCTGTAGCTGCTGTGGGCCAGGGTCGCTTAATGCGAGTTTATGATGATTTATTTACCAGTTTGAATCAACCCATCGCCCAAATTCTCCTCACTCGTCGGGATTTAATTGAACGCAGTTCCTATGTCAACGCCTACAATACTTTCCGCGAAGTTTTAGAACTGGGTGTTATTCCCATAGTTAATGAAAATGATACCGTAGCTGTAGAAGAACTAAAATTTGGAGATAATGACACTCTAAGTGCTTTAGTTGCTAGTTTAATTGAAGCAGACTGGTTATTTCTCTTAACTGATGTCGATCGCCTTTATTCTGCTGACCCCCGTACTGTCCCCAATGCTCAACCTATTACCCTGGTAAATAACACTGATTTAGCTAAGTTACAAATAGCAGCAGGGTCAAGTGGTTCTCAGTGGGGGACTGGAGGTATGGTAACTAAGTTAACTGCTGCTCGCATTGCTACGGGCGCTGGGGTGAAAACTGTTATTACTCAGGGAAAATATCCCGCAAATATTGGTAAAATTCTACAGGGAGAATTGATCGGTACACAGTTTGAACCTTTCCCCCGTACTGATAATGCTCGCAAGCGCTGGATTGCTTACGGTTTATTACCTATGGGTAAGCTGTATTTGGATGATGGCGCACTCAAGGCAATTTCTCAGAAGGGTAAATCTCTCCTCCCTGCTGGTATTACTCAAGTTGAAGGGAATTTTAACAGCGCAGATTCTGTGATTTTGTGTAATCAATCGGGTAAGGAAATTGCCCGAGGCATTGTGAATTATGCTAGTAAGGAAATTGACCAAATTAAAGGACATCATTCGGAAAAAATTGCTGCTATTTTAGGCTATATTGGTGCTGATACCATTATCCATCGCGATAATCTGGTGGTGCAAGAAGCGGATTCTACCTCCTAACATTTATATTACTTAAGCTCCCTATTAGGGATTGAAACATAGGATAATCATGACGCAAAAACCTGTATCTCCTGTGGTGCTGGTCATCCTCGATGGCTGGGGTTATCGGGAAGCTCCCGAAGACAATGCTATTGCTTTGGCAAAAACACCCGTAATGGATAGTCTGTGGGCAACTTACCCCAGAACTTTGATTCATACTTCGGGTAAGGCTGTTGGGCTGCCTGCTGGCCAAATGGGTAACTCGGAAGTGGGACATCTCAATCTCGGGGCAGGGAGAATAGTGCCACAAGAGTTGGTTCGGATCTCAGATGCGGTGGAGGATGGTTCTCTCTTTCAGAACCAGACTTTGGTAAAAGTCTGTCAGGATGTTCGAGGATCTGGGGGGAAACTCCATTTGATTGGTTTGTGTTCTGAAGGTGGGGTTCATTCCCATTTGGATCATTTATTGGGTTTATTGGATTTGGCTAAGTTACAAAATTTGGCTGATGTCTGTGTCCATGTAATTACTGATGGCAGGGATACTAATACCACTGAAGGGATTAGTGTAGTAAAAAAAATCCAAGAACATATAGATAAGATTGGGGTGGGACGGATCTCTACTATCTGTGGTCGCTATTATGCTATGGATCGCGATCGCCGTTGGGATCGGATTAAAGAGGCCTATGACCTCCTTACTATAGATGGTCAGGGAGATGGTCCTTCAGCGGTGGAAGTGCTGCAGGCATTTTATGCAGAAGATCTGAGTGATGAGTTTATTACGGCTACGAGAATAGCACCAGGAGCGGTGACACCAGGGGATGGGGTGATTTTCTATAATTTTCGTCCAGATCGCTCAAGACAACTGACTTATGCTTTCATGCAGCCTGATTTTGATGGCTTTGCCAGGGAACTGATTACTCCGCTCCATTTTGTGACTTTTACTCAGTATGATGCAAAATTACCAGTTCCTGTGGCTTTTGAACCCCAAAATTTAACTCAGATTTTGGGAGAAGTGATCGCAGATAATGGTCTGCTTCAGTTGCGCATGGCAGAAACGGAAAAGTATCCCCATGTTACTTATTTCTTTAATGGTGGCAGGGAAAAGCCTTTTCAGGGTGAAGACAGGGAGTTATTTCAAAGTCCGATGGTAAGGACTTATGATCAGGCACCAGCTATGTCGGCTGAGTTGGTGACTGAGGGGGCGCTTAAGGCGATCGCTAAGGGGATCTATTCTTTAATTGTGATGAACTATGCTAACCCAGATATGGTAGGTCATACGGGAAATATTGAAGCGACAGTTCAGGCGATCGAAACAGTGGATACTTGTCTCGGACGTTTGCTTGAAAGTATTAGTCAGGCGGGTGGCACGGTTTTGATTACGGCAGATCACGGGAATGCTGAAGTAATGCGGGATGAACAGGGCAACCCCTGGACTGCACACACCACTAACCCTGTTCCTTTTATTTTGGTGGAAGGGGAGGGACGGAAAATTACTGGACATGGTACGGCAGTAAAACTCCGTGATGATGGCTGTTTGGCTGATATTGCTCCTACGATCCTAGAAATTTTACAGTTACCTCAGCCCTCGGTGATGACTGGTCGTTCTTTGATTGTTCCCCTAGAGTTTGAGGTGAAACAGAACCGTACTCCTGTGCGTATTTCTAGGTAGAAAAAATCATGGTTTGGGTTCAACTTTTACCCTCTTCGGGTTGTTGTTGTTGGGAAAAATGTTAGTCTTAATTAAAGTAATTATGGTTGAAGAAGATTGAAGATGAATATAGAACAACTCGTTCAAATTATCTGGAGTGTTTCTGCTGCTCTGCTGATAATTTTGGTACTACTTCACAGTCCTAAAGGAGATGGTATCGGTGGTATTGGTGGACAAGCTCAGTTGTTTACGGTGCGACTCGTTTAGGTAAAAGTTGCATCACTCCCAGGTGATTGAAATCAGTCATCACAGAGTGAGCCTAGAAGCAATTCTAGACAGCGTACACCTAGCTCAGGTATGAAAAAGACCTTGAAAGAAAATTAAACCCCTTAAAGGCGAAAATCCGAACGGGTCAAAACTATCCCAAAATCCGAAAACTGAGTAGAAATACCCAGACCAAAACGGGAAAAGAGTTCTGAAATACGGGTGAAAACCCGAATCGAGGAATAGAAATTACCGTATAGGAAAAAGAGGGTTAACCGAACAGCAAATATGCTTAGTAAGAGGTATCTGTGATAACTTTGTATCCTTGGAGGTGCAAAACCTTCCGTCCAGTGCTTGGATTGACAGCGTAACCCCTAGTCACTTGAGGTGGTATCTCATAGGCTAAAGCGGGGTTAAAACCAGGTAACTGCAAGCCTAATGTGGAATCCCTGGGAGCAGTGCAGTCATGGGTAGGAATACGAACTCTCGTCTGAACCATCGTGAACTGAAAGTAGTGAAATCAGGTCTAAGTCATTGCAAAATGACTAACCACTACAACCAAAAGGTAACAATCTAACGTGCCAGAAGAATCGTTAATCTTAACTGGAGAGCATCACATAGATTCGGTGGATAGAAAGACCCTAAAAACTGCGTAATAAGGATACAAGGAACGAAGTAAACCCTTTATGGCTCTTGAGTAGGTCGATATTCAAGTAGTAACCAGCGCAAGCCACATTGGGGAAAGATTGTGTAAGAAGCAAATGCTCAACTGTAATGGTTGAGATAAGCAGACGTACACACTGAGATATGTAGTAAATAGTTTTGAGTAGTAATAGAAAGTATGAGTGCAGAGCAATCTAGTATATGCAGTGAATGGAAGGACATCAATTGGAAATCAGTTGAGATAGCCGTTTACAAGTTACAAAAGAGAATATTTAGAGCAAGTCAAAGTGGTGATGTAAAACGAGTTCGCAGTTTACAACGTTTACTGACAACTTCTTACTATGGGAAATTATGGGCCCT
>JADQBC010000131.1 GCA_016903655.1 Gomphosphaeria aponina SAG 52.96 = DSM 107014 | reverse complement strand
TCACAACCTGTTGATGATTTTGCAGCGTTGTTGAATGAAGAAATTGAGAGTGAAGCAGTAGAAGAGTCACAACCTGTTGATGATTTTGCAGCGTTGTTGAATGAAGAAATTGAGAGTGAAGCAGTAGAAGAGTCACCATCTGTTGATGATTTTGCAGCGTTGTTGAATGAAGAAATTGAGAGTGAAGCAGTAGAAGAGTCACCATCTGTTGATGATTTTGAAGCGTTTTTGAATGAAGAAATTGAGAGTGAACAAATAAATTTAGAAGACTTGGGAATTGGGGCCAATGATTTCACAGAAATGATTGAGACTGAAGAGGTTAGTGTGGAGTCTGCAACTGAACAACCCAAATTACAAAAGTCTCCTGTTGATGATTTTGCAGCAATGTTTCAGGAAGAAGCGGAAACTGAACAATCAAGTTTCAACGACCTAGATTTTTCTGCTGATGATGTAACAGAAATGATCGAGTCCGAAGAAGATTGGAATGCTACAAATGAACAATCAGGTTTAGAAGAGTCGCAAGTAAATGAGTTTGAAGAACTAATGAATTTTGAATTAGAGTCTTCTGAAGAACCAAATTTAGCAGCATCTCAACTAGAGATAAATCCTTTTTTGGACGAACAAGAAAACTCTTCAGGTGACTTTGATGATTTTGCAGAGCTACTCCAAGCAGATTTCCCTGATGAGTCTCCTTCCACATCAGAAAATGCAGAATATAATTTAGATGATTTGGATGACTTGTTTGATTTTGAGGAAGACGACCAAACTCAGCCAAAAAACAAAAAATGATTCTTGGTCATTAACAATTGATTTTCTAAGGGTTTGGTTTCCAAACCCTTATTTGCGAAGGATGATCTCCTCCAGAATGTAAAGTTAAAGTGATAATTTTCCTCTCTATCAAGTCATTTTCCTCTGGGAATTGACCCGTACCAGGATTAACAGCATAAGCGGGGAAACAAGCAGCACTTAAACTCAAACATAATCGATTACCTTGACTAAGGCGCATACAGGTTGGTTGCAAGGAAAGTTTGACTGGTAATTTATCTGAATTTACTCGCACATATCCCTGGGAAAAATTATAAACTCTGCCATCGGGATACATTTCAGATAAAATTGCACATAAGTCAAAACTGGGGCTATCTGCTACACAATAAAATTCTGCTTTTACCTCCCCCACAATGTGTAAATCTTCTGGCAAATTTGGAGAAATATAAGTTAAAATATCACTACGACAATCAAGACGGGAACGGTCAAAAGATCCTGCAGGAATTGCACCATGACCACCTAAACTGGGAACTGGTCGCCAGGGATCGTGAACTAATTTATCTTCTCCTATTTCTGTGTTTTTTTGGGTAATTAATTCCCCTGCTTGAATACTGGCTAAACCGTTACTTGCTAGGTAATAAGTTTGTTGATTATTATGGGGGAAGTTCTCAAAATATTGCCATTGGTTACTTCCCATTTCAAAAAGAGCAACTGGAGGTTTATCTAATAGTTCGGTATCTATTCCTTTCAGATATTTATTAAACCAATTTACTTGTAAAATATCTATCTGACTTATTGCTGCTTCTCCATAGTCTATTTCCCCTAATTTATGTCCCCAAGGTAAATGACCCCAGGGGCCGATAATTAATTTTTGCCCTAATTTACTCCGCGTTTTCATCTCTTGATAAAGGTTAATTGTTCCCCGAAGATAGGGGTCAAACCAACCGCCAATATGGAGCATGGGTAAATCAACATCTTGCATTAAATTTTTGGGGGAAAGTTTTGCCCAATATTCCCCTGGATGGGGATGATTTAACCATTCGTAATAAAAATTACTGGGAGCGTATTTTCTTAAATTCTCAATAAACTGGTTAGATGGGTGAGATAAAGGTAAGTTTTGCGCAGCATAAGCAAGGATATTATATGCCAGAATATCTGATTGTCTGCGGGCGGTTTCTGCTGCTAATTGAATGGCCCAAGCTAAATTAGCTTGTAAACAAAATGCACCGTTTTCATAAGCCCAATCTGTATATAAATCATAGGCGATCATTGCAGGACAAATTGTTTTTAAGGCAGTGGGATGGGAACAAGCTGCATATAGCTGTGTCATACCTTGGTAGGAAAAGCCATACATACCAACTTTTCCGTTACTTCCTGGGAGTTGGGCTACCCAGTTAACTGTCTCTAAACCATCTTCTATTTCATGGGAAAATAACTTAAATTCTCCCTCGGATGTACCTCTTCCTCTTACATCTTGAATGACAACAAGAAAACCCTGAGCAGCATACCAACTGGGATGAGCGTAAACCACTGTGGAAGCGATCGCTTTGCCATAGGGTTGTCGCATCAGCAAAACAGGTAAGTTCTCTTCACTTTCCCGACGGTAAATATCTGCCTCCAGTCTTACTCCATCATGGGTTTCCATGAATGTTGTTTCTTTTTTTACCTGCAATTTTCCCTTCATTTATCAATTAGTTCATTTTGTTTAACCATCAACCATCAACTGATTTAATAAACCCAAACAGGAACTCTTTTATAAGCTGGAGTTCCACAACGGGGGTCAATTTTTGCCTTAAATAAAATATTAGCTTCTGGATAAAACATAAACCCAACTCCCTCGCGAATTGAACCAAAAATTACCTCAATATTCTCTAATTGACCTGCATCACCTTTAACTGTTACCCGTTGATGTTCTGCCAAACCTGCTTTTTTTCCATCTATTTGATTCATTAATAAACAATGACGATGGGGCATTCCTCGATATTTATCTTCTGGGCGATACACTACTGTATTATGTTGCCCGTAACTGCGACCTGTGCCTAAAATTAAGCTAATTCCAGGTGCATCTTCTCCTACTCCAAAATCTGCTTTTGTCGGAGTTTTTAATTGCGGTAATGGGGTAACAAACATCTGCGCTTTCCCAGTGGGGGTGGGGAATTTTGGTTCAGTAAAAATGCGATCGCCGATGATAAATTCTTGTTTCGTTGTATCAATTTCGGCAATTTTTTCATATCCTGGAATTGTTTTCCCAATTAACTGACGAATATATTGAGTATCTTGCAATTTCCGCCAATTAACTGGTTCATCTCCATGTATTCTATAAGCAATTTCTGTTAATAATTCTACTTCCGAAACTAAATCAGCATCTGGTGCTTGTAAATGACTTTTTCCCACATCATTTAAACGGACAAAATTATTCCCTGATTCTGTTGTGGTACGGTGGGGATTTTCAAAGCGAGCAAATACTGGTAACACTAAAGTATTTTTCTGCCCTAACCCGTGAAAATGTCCTAAATTCGGTTTAGTTGCGACATAACAAATTGTCTCAATTTTGCCTAAAGCGCGTTTGGCTTGGGTTAAGTCTGGGTTAGCTGCGTAAATATTCCCGCCTAAACAAAAAAGAGTATCAACTTTTCCCTCATCGGCTGCTGTAATTAAAGCACGTGTATCATATCCCCCACTTACATTTAAGGGTTTTCCTAATAATTCTTCGAGTGCTGCCTGAATTTCCTTCCGTAGTCTTACTGTCACTCCCATTGAACCAAAACCCTGTACATTGGAGTGACCGCGAATGGGCATAGTTCCCGCTCCCAGTTTCCCCCCATTCCCTGTAATTAAAGCAGTATTTGCAATACTGCAAACATTATCCACTCCGTTTGTCTGTTGGGTTACTCCCATCGCCCATGCAAATACAACCCGTTCAGAAGTGCCAATTAAGTAAGCGGTAGCTTCTATTTCTTCTTGAGAAATTCCGCAAGTATTACTAATAGTTTCCCAATCCATTGCTTGGGCATAATTCAGAATAGCTTGCCAGTTTTCTGTCTGGGCACTTAAGTACTCAGTTTTAATTAAATTCTGCTCAATTAAAGATTTTTGCAGCCCAACAAAGAGTGCCACATCACTCCCAGGAATTGGTTGTAAATAAAGGGTAGAAATATCTGACCCGCCCCTTAATAATGATTTAATGGGAAAAGCAGGAGAAGCAAATTTAACTAACCCAATTTCTATTTGAGGATTAATAATAATTACCTTCCCCCCTCGCTCCCGTAATTTAATTAATTCATTCATTAAACGGGGATGGTTAGCAGGGGCATTAGAACCAATCAAAACCACACAATCACTATGTTGCAGACTTTCTAAACTGACCATTGAAGTGCCAGAGCCAAAGACTTGTTTGAGACCAACTGTAGAAGCTGCATGACATAAATCTGAGCAATCTGCTAAATTATTACTGCCCTTTGCTCGCATCATTAATTGTAAAAGATAGGCGGCTTCATTAGAAGAACGACCAGAACTATAGGATGCCACTCTCTCAGGATTTTTCCTCAAAGCATGAGCCGCAATTTCATAAACTTCTTCCCAACTAATGCGTTCATAGTGAGCCGAACCCGCCCGATAAATTACTGGATAACTCCAACGACCCAGGCGATCGCATTCTTGGGATGATAATTGTTGCAGTTGTTCTATACAATAAGCTTGAAAAAAATCTCGACTAATTGGCGGTAATAATTCCGCAGAAATTGCCTCTACACTTTTCATACAACGTTGCAGAGATTCCCCATTTTCATTCACAAAACCGCCTTTTTGTCCACCTGTTCCCCAGGCACAGGCTAAACAAGCACTTTTATGATTTAAGGTTTGCCACAATTGCAATCCTTGAGGAGAAAGGGTTTTTTCTGCCCAATATTGCAGCAGAGGTATTCCTCCCCCACTACTCTGTCCATTTTGCTCAATTTCGGGTTTATTTATCATGGTTGATAGTTGATGGTTGATAGTTGATAGTTGATGGTTGATTATCAACTATCAACCAGCATTTCTTGATAATCGTGAAAAAGCTTCTCCCCTGGTATTTTGTAAGTAAAAGTTTCTGGTTGCTTGTACTTGCGAGACGAATACTCTTGGCGCAGATTAATCACTGACTGGTATGATTGATAACCAGATTTTAGTATTTCCAACAGATTGATAAACTCTATGTACAACCTTTGATATTTCTTCCTTAATACCACATATTGGATAATTCTGCTATACATTTCAGGTTCATTTTTCCCTTCAGGTAAGCCAATTATTGGCCCTAATTGTTGCAAATCTTCATGATAAGCATTTACCAGTAGCAAAATATCCTGTAAATCTAATTTATTGTCCTGCTCAATGTTTTTTACAATTGCCCCTAACCCCTTCAAGATTGAAGCGTATTTGAGATTGTCTTGCTTAAAAAAGTAGAGCAGCTTTAACCCTATCTTTTCTTTAGCCAGAGCGTTTAACGCCTCCATATATGACTGTAATGCTGTTCTCCCTTCTTCACTCTTCACTTTTGGCAGTAGTTCCACAAACTGCTGCTGCACATTTTCCAGAAACTTTGCTTCAAAATCCCTATTTTGCTCTAATTGTTCAAAAACGAATTTATATAACTCCTGTTCTTTTAACCCTCGGTACAGGGATTCCACTTTATCTATTTTCTGAAAGCTTTCATTTTTTTCAATGGCCACTTTCATGATTTTTATACTATTATCTAGCCCACAATACTCTTCAACTCCTTTTTTCAGAGCGTTTTTAATTTTTGCAAATTTTATAAACTCTCTGTTTTTGAAGTTTTCATTATCCATGGTATTAGCTATTACCATAATGCACTTCAGCTCTTCTATCCCTTCATTATGTTTTGCTATGTATGTATGATGAATATCTTGTTTTCGTAAAACATCAATTGCCATTTCTAAGAGACTGTTTTCTCCCCACACAGGGCGATTCCACCAGGGTTGTTCATTGGGTTTTCGGTTAAGAATTAGATCAACGTACATATCTATCTCCTTGATTTTTTTCATCTTTTAGCTTGGTTTCAATTTTCAAGCTTTTTCTTTTTTTGCTTTTAAATTAATGGTTAATTATTGGTGGTTAATTGTTGGTGGTTAATCTTTCATGTTTGATTTTTTTAACCATTAACCTTGTTGATTTGTTGTTAATTTATCTTAATCTACTTTCATTGTAATGAACAATTCTCCTTTGTTAAATAGTGAAAATACTGATTTTTGCCTTAATCATAGAATTTACTTCTAATGGTAAATCATAAGTATATGTACCAAGCTAACTATTGGTACTGAGAAAAGCCAAATTTTCATCATTAATATGTAATGGCGCAACCAGGTTGCGCCATTACTGCTGGTATATTAAGGCTTAAATCATGCAAGTCAAATCTCCAGATTTTTGGGAAAGACGGAGGTTTTCAGCGTAATCTACTGGACAGTCAATTACTGCTGGCACATCTTGCTCTAAGGCGGTTTGAAGAATAGGAATTAAATCCGCTGCCGACTCCACCCGATACCCTTTTAACCCCATACTTTCAGCAAATTTGACAAAATCTGGATTACCAAATTTAATAAAAGCAGATTCGCCAAATTGATTGATTTGTTTCCACTCGATCAACCCATAACCATTATCGTTGAAAATTAAAGTAACAAAGGGTGTTCCCACTCGCAAGGCCGTTTCTAATTCCTGACAGTTCATCATAAAACCACCATCCCCCGTTACAGCTACCACTTTTCGCTCTGGATGAACCAGTTTAGCGGCGATCGCACCAGGAATGGCAATTCCCATGGCTGCAAAACCATTAGAAATCAAACAAGTATTTGGGCGATCGCAGTGATAATGACGGGCCATCCACATCTTATGTGCGCCTACGTCTGATATTACAATATCTTCTTCTCCCATTACCTGGCGCAAATCGTAAATTAGTTTTTGGGGTTTAATGGGAAAACCGTCATCATTGGCATAGAGTTCGTAATCTTCCCTAATGACAGAACGTAATTCTGCTGCTCCTGGGGTTGGTTTTCCCTGGCGATCGCTCTGTTTAAGAATGTCGAGGAGGGAAGCTGCAATATCCCCTACCACTTCTATTTCGGGAATGTAGCTACTGTCAATTTCTGCTGAAGTTATGCCAATGTGAATTATGGGAATATTCCCTTCAGGATTCCACCTTTTTGGGCTATATTCAATCAAGTCGTAACCCACAGCAATTACTAAGTCACTTTGCTCAAAAGCACAACTAATTAAGTCCCGTTGTTGTAATCCTACTGCCCACAGTGCCAGGGGATGAGTATAGGGAATGATTCCTTTCCCCATAAAAGTATTAGCTACAGGAATATTTAACTTAGTCGCAAATTCCGTTAACGCTTCACTTGCACCTGCACGAATTGTGCCATTTCCCACCAGAATTAAGGGATTTTTGGCTTTGGAAATAGCCATGGCTGCTTGGTTAATACTTTGGAAAGAGGCTGCGGGTTTTTGTCCGCTATCTTTTTTCAGAGGTTTACCCACTACTGGCATAGCTGCTATGTTTTCTGGCAGATCAATATGTACCGCCCCTGGTTTTTCTTTCTGGGCTATTTTAAATGCTTTACGCACTACTTCTGGAGTAATTCCAGGGCGAACTATTTGCTTGTTCCATTTTGTCACAGGAGCAAACATTGCCACTAAATCCAGGTATTGGTGGGATTCAATGTGCATTCTGTCTGTTCCCACTTGTCCCGTAATTGCTACTACGGGCGCACCATCTAGGTTAGCATCTGCAACTCCTGTCATTAAGTTGGTGGCCCCTGGGCCTAGGGTGGAAAGACATACCCCAGCTTTTCCTGTTAAACGTCCATAAACATCTGCCATGAAAGCTGCACCCTGTTCGTGTCGGGTAGTAATAAATTTAATCGAAGAATGCTTCAGCGCTTCTAAGACGTGCAGGTTTTCTTCCCCTGGTAGTCCGAAAACGTATTCTACTCCCTCATTTTCTAAGCATTGAATTAGCAATTCTGCTGTGGTTATTTCCCCCATGGACATCCTCCCAAGATTTATTTAAGTTTTCGTAGGGATTTTAGATTTTTTAGAGTTGCTAAATAGTCCCTACTCCAATATATGCTTATTTTCGGGTGAGGGGGAAAGGGATGGTTTCTCCTTCTAGCTGCTCTGAAAGATAGCCATCGGGTTAAAGAAAGGATTTAAGCCCGCACTTCAGCTTTAACGTTTTTTCACCCCTTGATAATTCTTAACAATAATTTAAGTTTTTACTGGAATTTTGTATTATTTAAGTTTATGCGTAGCAATCAGTTAATGTGTGTTAAGCTCAAAGTAATGACTACACTCCCTAAACTTCACGCCTGAAGCGGAGGTAAATTAATGATTAATCTAAATGGCTCTGAGCTTTATGAACAGGATTATTATCTATGGCTACAAGAAACCTATCAAAAGTTAGTCAAAAAAGATATTGATGAGCTTGACTGGGAACACTTAGGGGAGGAAATTTTAACCTTGGGGAATGAATAAAGACGCAAAGTAGCTAGTTATTTAAGACAACTCTTAATTCATTTATTACTTTATCAGTATTGGGAATCAGAAAGAGAGCGTTGTGGGAAAGGTTGGCAAAATGAAATTGATAATTTTCGCTTTGAATTAGAATTATTATTCCAGTCTCCAACTTTGTATAATTATTTATTGCAAGAAATTGACAAAATCTACCCGAAAGCGAGAAAACAGGCAATTAAAAAAAGTGAGCTTCCTGCTAGTACGTTTCCTGAAACCTGTCCTTATATTCCCGCTCAATTGTTTGATTCTGAGTTTTTGCCTTGATTAATTTACAGTTACTGGTGGGGACGGGTTTTGATAGAGAGATGGTTGTTGTGTTTTATGGATTTTCCCGCTGGCCCGCCCCTACATACAAATTTGGGTATTGTTATTTCACCCAGACTGTCTTTATATTCAGAAATTCCTGCATTCCTTCTTTGGCTAATTCCCTACCATAACCCGAGCGCTTGATACCCCCAAAGGGCAAACTGGGATCAGATTTCACCAAACCATTAATAAATACTGATCCTGCTTCTAATTCCTCAATTAAGCGTTCTTGTTCTTCTGGGTTATTTGTCCAGGCACTTGCTCCGAGTCCAAAGGGACTATCATTAGCTAAGGCGATCGCCTCGTCTATATTTTCTACTCGAAAAATTAGGGCTACTGGCCCAAAAAACTCATCTTTTTCTCCTGGAGAACCTGGGGGAATAGCTGTCAAAATTGTGGGGGGATAAAAATTCCCCACCCCTTCTAATGGTTTCCCCCCAATTAAAACTTTTCCTCCCATTTTCACAGTCTCTTGCACTTGCAAGTCTAACTCTGCCAAAATATCAGGGGTGGCTAATGGCCCAATATCTGTATCTTCTTTCATGGGATCTCCCACTTTTAACCCTTGGAAATGCTCTAAAAATAGTTTTTCAAACTCATCTGCTACTGCATTTACTACAATAAATCTTTTTGCGGCAATACAGGATTGACCATTGTTGAGCATCCGCGCTGTTACCCCTGTAGCTGCTGCTGCTGCTAGATCTGCGCTTTCTAGGACAATAAAAGGGTCACTTCCCCCTAATTCTAATACAGTTTTCTTAATTTCCCTTCCCGCTGCTGCTGCTAAACTTGCTCCTGCTGCTTCACTTCCTGTGAGGGTTGCTGCTTTCACTCGCTCATCTTTGATAATTCCTGCAACGCGATCGCTTCCCACCAGTAAGGTTTGAAATGCTCCTAGGGGGAAACCTGCTTCTGTGAGAATTGCTTCTACTGCGAGGGCGCATTGAGGTACATTAGAGGCGTGTTTTAATAATCCCACATTCCCTGCCATCAGGGCTGGTGCAGCAAAGCGAAATACTTGCCACAGGGGAAAATTCCAGGGCATTACTGCTAAAATTGTACCTATTGGTTCATAGCGGACAAAACTTTTACTAGCATCTGTTTTTGCTGGTACATCTGCCAGAAATGCTGCTCCATTTTCGGCATAATAACGACATCCTACTGCGCATTTTTTCCCTTCGGCGATCGCACTTTTTAGCGGTTTGCCCATTTCTGTGGTCATCATTTCCCCTAACTTCTGAGCATCCCTTTCTAATATTTCCGCCGCCCTCATTAGCCATTCACTTCTTTGTGTCAGTGACGTTTTACGATATGACTTAAAAGTTGCTGCTGCTATTGCCAATTTTGCCTCTATTTCCTCATCTGTCAGCGCTGCAAATGTTTTAATTGTTTCTCCTGTTGCTGGGTTTATTGTAGCGATTCCCATTTTTTCTTGCTCCTGCTTCAATGCTTACATTCTTCTTTGTTCAATTTTAATCCATCTCTCTTAACTAATTCCGCTTTTATACCAAGCAATGTTTCGGTTTTCACCTACTAAACTACTTGGTATAATTTTATTTGAGGATGCAGTTTCCCACATCACAGGAGTAAAACTGAACTCTTTTGTCCTTCTTGTTAAATTCCCATCTAACAACTCTTAGCTTTAAGAGTGCTGGCGAAAGCAAGAGCAACACGAAACCCGTTGTTCCTGTTCCTGTTGTCGCGCGCATTCCTGTTGCGGTTCGCCGAAATACAGTTAGCCGCATTGTGGTAGTAGGAACTACCCCGCATCGGTACATTTGGTACTGGGGTGGGGCGGGTTTTGAATGAAATTTGTTGGTGGAGAATACTAGGTTATCCCGCTGGCCCGCCCCTACATGAAATTATCAGAAAATCAAGACACTCTAATTGAATTAATTATGGAACTAAGGAAACAAAAAAAACCAGATAGATATCAAACCCCTCCCCGACATTCGGTACATTTGGTACTGGGGTGGGGTGGGTTTTGAATGAAATTTGTTGGTGGGGAATACTAGGTTATCCCGCTGGCCCGCCCCTACATTTGGGATTTTATTTGCCCGTTTAGACAAGATTCATCTTCTATGAAATATGACAAAACCATCCATCATCGTCGTTCAATTCGTCTGAAAGGATATGATTATTCTCAGGCTGGGGCATATTTTGTAACAATATGTACGTGGCAACGGGAACATTTATTTGGTGAGGTTATCAATGGTGAAATTTCATTAAGCCATTATGGTGAAATTGTTCAACTAAAATGGCATAATTTGCTCAAACATCATCATTATTTACAACTAGATGAATTGATAATTATGCCCAATCATTTGCATGGAATTATAGTATTTACAGATGATTTTTGTTCCCAAAAAGGTCATGGTTTGCCAGAAATCATTCGTGGTTTCAAAACTTTTTCAGCCCGACAAATAAACAAACTGCGACACCTAAAAGGGGTTTCGGTGTGGCAAAGGGGTTATTATGAACATATAATCCGCAATGAAGAATCATTAATCGCAATACGCAAATATATTATTAATAACCCATTAGCTTGGGAAAAGGATGAATTGCATCCTCATAATCCCTGTAAATGGGATGGCAAAATCAACTTACAAATGAATTATAAAATTTAATCTGGGGCATGATGTATATGATTGTAGGGGCGGGTTTAGGGACAATCAACGGAACAAAAAAACCAGATAGATCTCAAAACCCGCCCCTACATTTGGTACATTTGGTACTGGGGTGGGGCGGGTTTTGAATGAAATTTGTTGGCGGGGAATACTAGGTTATCCCGCTGGCCCGCCCCTACATGAAATTATCAGAAAATCAAGACACTCTAATTGAATTAATTATGGAACTAAGGAAACAAAAAAACCAGATAGATCTCAAAACCCTCCCCTACATTTGGTACTGGGGTGGGGCGGGTTTTGAATGAAATTTGTTGGTGGGGAATACAAGATTATCCCTAAACCCGCCCCTACATGAAATTATCAGAAAATCAAGACACTCTAATTGAATTAATTATGGAACTAAGGAAACAAAAAAACCAGCTAGATATCAAAACCCGCCCCTACATTTGGTACTGGGGTGGGGCGGGTTTTGAATGAAATTTGTTGGTGGGGAATACTAGGTTATCCCGCTGGCCCGCCCCTACATGAAATTATCATATAGTCTCGTGAATGCCTATAAGCCTATGAAATATTTAAATACAGATATACTCGTTGTGGGCGGTGGTACGGGGGGAACAGTAGCCGCTATTCAAGCAGCCCGTCGCGGTATTAATACTATTATAGTTAGTGAAACACCCTGGTTAGGGGGAATGCTCACTTCAGCAGGAGTTTCAGCTCCAGATGGTAATGAATTACTCCCTTTTCAAACTGGTATTTGGGGTGCTTTTTTGCGATCGCTCCAACAACGACAACCAGGAGGATTAAATAATGCTTGGGTAAGTATGTTTACTTACAATCCCCGAATTGGTGCAGAAATATTCGCTGACTGGGTACAAGAGTTACCTAATTTATCCTGGATAAAAAACCAAATTCCCCGAGAAGTTTTGCACCAAAATAATCGGGTTACTGGGGTAAAATTTGCCGATTTTGTTATTCAAGCAAAAATAACTTTAGATGGTACAGAGTTAGGAGACTTACTCCCTTTAGCAGAAATACCCTATCGTTGGGGTTGGGAATTACAAGCAGAATTTAATGAACCTAGCGCCCCTCCATCTTTTAATGAATTAACAAGTAAATATCCCGTACAAGCTCCCACCTGGGTAGTGATTTTACAAGACTATGGAAAAGAAGCGATCGCTCCTCAAATTCCCCCACCACCTCATTATAACCCAGAAAATTTTACTGGTGCTTGGGATAATTATGGCGCAGAAAAGTTTTTGAACTATGGCAGACTGCCAGGTAATTTATTGATGCTTAACTGGCCCATTTCAGGTAATGATTATGGAGTCAACCTTAACCGTTTAGTAGCATCAGCAAAGGAGAGAAAACAAGTTCTGCAAGAAGCATATTTTCATAGTCAAGGTTTCGCCCATTTCATTCAAAATCAACTAGGAAGACGTTATGGTTTAGCCCAGAATATTTTCCCCAACCATAGCGCTTTTGCTCTCCATCCTTATTATCGAGAAAGTCGCCGTTTACAGGGAAAAGTTACAGTCACAGAAAATAATATTTTATTTAGTAATAACAACAGTAATGCCATTGCTATTGGTAATTATCCCAACGATCATCACTATCCTCACAGCCAATTTACCTTAAAACCCAAATCAATGCGTTGGGGAGGACGTTTAACAGGCACAGCTTTTACTATTCCCTATCACAGCCTAATCCCATCATCAACATTAGGTTTTATTGCCTGCGAAAAAAACATTTCTGTTTCCCATATTGCCAATGGTTGCACAAGATTACAACCTGTTGTAATGAATATTGGACAAGCAGCAGGCATGGCAGCAGCATTGTGTATAGAATTAAATTGTGAGCCCTGGGAATTAGAAGTAAGAAAGCTACAAGAAGCCTTATTAACTGATAGTTTTGCCCCAGCCGCAATTATCCCTTTATTGAATTTACCACCCCAACATCCTGACTGGCTTTATTGGCAACTTTACTATTTAAATAACCCTGATGCTTATCCTTTAGATGGCAATTGTCCTTGTCAAGAAATGAGTTTTATGCCCCAAAACTCTAATTATTATCAGCTCATATTCCAGAAGCATAGTTACCAGAATTATAGTACAATAATTAACCAGCAAACCTGGCAATTAATTACTTTAAACCCCCAAGTAAATGAGCAATTCCTACATTGTCAAACAGGGCAATTAATGGAGGTTTGGGGACAGTTAAATACTTCTGGCAATTGGTTAGTAGTAGAAAGCTTGAAATGTAGTTCTTCTGATCAGTTCCCCTTTCCCCCAGAACAGATTTCCTAGTGTTAAAATAATAACAACAACCTTTCAATGGCAAATGTTTACTATGACAGTTACAATTGCAAAAAAAACACAATGGCAAACTGCCACCTGGGAAGATTATTTAAATTATCGTGACGC
>JADQBC010000093.1 GCA_016903655.1 Gomphosphaeria aponina SAG 52.96 = DSM 107014 | reverse complement strand
ATCATCGTTTAGATAGAGATTTGAACGGAGCAATTAACATTTTTTTCAATTCCTTGGTTATCCAAGGCGGTCTCGGCTAATAGACAGTCTTTCAACAGATTATACTTGTTTATTCAAGTTTAGTCGTGAAAAATTAGCACTGCTCACTGGACTAAACTCCGCTCAATATCTTCTATTTTGGTACAACCACTTAATGCCATTGCTATGTCTAATTCATCTTTTAATAATGCTAAAATATGCCTGACTCCTGCTTCTCCTTCTACTGCTAACCCCCACAATATGGGACGACCTATTAATACTGCTTTTGCACCGAAAGCTAATGCTTTAAGAATATCAGTACCTCTTCTAATACCTCCATCCATTAATATTTCTACTTGGTCTCCCACTGCTTCCACTACTTCCTCTAATGCGTCGATAGTGGCGATCGCCCCGTCTAACTGTCTCCCTCCATGATTTGATACTATAATAGCTTGTGCTCCGTACTCTACAGCCTTGACTGCATCATCTCCTCGCAAAATCCCTTTAACTATTACTGGCAATTTACTTATAGACTGCAACCAATCGAGATCCTTCCAAGTTAAACCAGGGTCAAATTGCTCGGCGACATAAGCAAATAAACCCGACTCCCGAGCAGTTTGGGGAAGTTGCAAATCTACTAAATTTCCTAATTCCATTCCCGAAGGGAGGGTAAATTGATTTTTTTGGTCTCTTTCTCTTCTACCCAAAACTGGTGCATCTACAGTAAGACATAAAGCTTGAAAACCAGCAGCTTCCGCCCTTTCTACTAGGGTGCGAGTTAAAAAGCGATCGCGATGAATATAGAGTTGAAACCACAACTTTTCTGGAACGCCAGCTAATGCTACTTCCTCCATACTTTTAGTTGACATGGTACTTAAGACCATGCCTGTGCCTACAGATGTAGCTGCTCTGACTGTTGCTAACTCACCTTGTGGATCTGCTAGACACTGAAACGCCATCGGTGCAATGAAAATAGGACATGAGAAAGACTGACCTAAAATTTCCGTAGTTAAATCCCTTTGACTCACATCCACCAGCATGCGGGGACGAAGTTTATATTTTGCCAAAGCAGCACGGTTATCACGGAGAGTAACTTCATCCCACGCTCCACTAATATAATAATCCCAAGCCATTGGGGATAGATGTTGCTTTGCTAATATTTCATATTCCAATAAATTAATTGGTGTCATGGTTTTTTATAGTGAGGGAGATGGGATGAGCATTGTCCTAAAAAACATTATCTTTGCTATAGGCGATGGCCGCAGGCCTGCCCTACGGGCATCGCCTGTTTTTCCTTGAATTATTTTTGTTGAAGAAAAACCGAGTTTCTTGGGGGGGGTTGGGTTTTTTGAGTCATGAATTATTTGTTTACAAAAACTACTAACCCCACTCAAACCCTCTGGCCACTCCCTACTCCCTACTCCGCGCTTTACGGGCACGACATATCGTGCCCCTTTCAATTCAGCAACGCCAGGGAGGGAAACTCGGTTTTTGCCTCTTATTTATGGGTTAAGCGAGTTAATACTTGATTGGAACGTTCCACAAATGCTTTCATTCCTTCTGCGTCAAAAGCTTTTTGCGTCATTAAGGCTAAGTCATAGACGTGCTGACACATCATATTAACTAATTCTTGGGTAGGTGACTCCCCAGCTCCTTGAATAATAGTTCCCTTATTCAATTCATAGATATTTTCAATTAAGGGATGAGCGGTATTAATTACCAGGATATGATCTTCGGGGAAACCCATGGTTTTTTGCTGCATCATCGCAGCCATTTCTTGCAGTCGCCGCATTGCTTCTGGTAATAATACCATAGCTGGAGGAGTTGCGGTTTGCTGTTCAGCCTTCAGAGACTGGGTACGAATATTAACCCTGGGTTTATTGAGCGCTTTTTCAAAGATCTCTTTAATTACCTGACTGCGGGTTTTCTGCGTATTTGGATCAACAAGTTCCTTATCTTCCTCCACCAAAGTTTTATCCAACTCCGAGTCAACGCGGGAGAATTTCACCTCAGAATATTCTCGTTCCAAGAAAGGAATAAAGTAGTTAGTATCCATAAAAGAATCCAGATACAGAACTTCCATACCCTGTTTCTTGTACAATTCCACATAAGTAGATTGAGTACCAGGGTCAGTACAGTAAAAAACGCGGTTTTCGTGACGGTCTTTATTCCGCTCCAAATAATCTTTGAGGCTAGTATATGGTTCGCCAGAAACATCTTCCCAACCATCACCCGCTTCTGGTTGTACCTGAACTGCTGGAGCTTCCTGTTGATAAGTAGTCCGATAAATAATCAAATTTTCCACTTGCTTTTTAAACTTATCATCCTTGAGAGAACCATACTTAACAAAAGTCCCCACATCCTCCCAGCAACGGATATATTCCTTGCGGTTTTCCTCATAGAGAGACTGAAGGCGATCGCCTATTTTTTTTGTAATATAGTCAGCAATGCGGCGCACTGTGCGATGATTAGTTAAAGCCGAGCGAGAGACATTGAGAGGAATATCCACACTATCAATTACCCCACGCAAAGGCATTAAAAACTCAGGAATAATTTCCTCACAGTGGTCACTCACAAACACCTGATTACAGAATAACTTAATCTGCCCTTTACTCACATCCACATCAGGTTTAAGTTTCGGGAAATAAAGGATGCCATTGAGAATAAAAGGATAATCCGTATTTAAATGAACCCATAACAAAGGATCTTCAGTGAAAGGATAGAGATAGCGATAAAACTCCAAATAATCTTCCTCAGTCAAATTTTGGGGCGACTCCTTCCACAAAGCCCTTTGTTTATTAACCGCTTCTCCCTCAAACTTAATCGGTACTGGGATAAAATCCGAATAGGTTTTTACCAACTGTTTTATCCGAGCAGGTTCGAGATATTCTACCTCTTCATCCATCAAAGTAAGAGTCACAGTAGTTCCTGGAGTTTTCCGTTCTGAAGGACTTAACTCAAATTCAGGAGAACCATCACAAGACCAGTGTACAGCTTCTGCTTCCCCTTTAGCAGAAAGGGTATCAATTTCCACCTGCTTGGCTACCATAAAAGAAGAGTAAAAACCCAGTCCAAAATGGCCAATTAACTCATTAGCATCCTTGCCATATTTCTGGACAAATTCTTCAGCGCTAGAGAATGCCACCTGATTAATATATTTCTTCACCTCATCAATAGTCATGCCAATGCCATTATCGGATACAGAAAGAGTTTTTTTCTCCTGATCCACCTCAATCACTATTTCAGGTTCTCCCACTTCGCCCTTTACTTCCCCTGCCAAAGATGCCATCTTTAATTTAGAGATTGCATCCACCGAATTAGAGATTAACTCCCGTAAGAATATCTCATGATCAGTGTAGAGAGACTTTTTAATTATGGGAAAGATATTCTCGGTATGAATGGTAATGTTGCCTTTTTCTAGTACTGCCATATTTCTCTTTAATTGCTCAGATTGTTTAATCTTAATTTTGCCCTATTCTCTCATCTTGCTAACGCAGGGATTACACCCCAAATATGATGCGGTTTTCCCTACTCTATGGTTGATAGCTAACTAGCTGCTGCTAAATTGGTTTTACTCAAGTTAGCCCCTTTTAACTGAACTCCTTGGAGTTTTGCTCCTTCTAGATTAGCCTTAGTTAAATTAGCCCAGCGCAAGTCAGCCCCTTCTAAATCTGCCCTGGTAAGATCTGCCCCAAAAAAGTAGGCTTTGCTAAGATGAGCTTGGATCAGTTTGGCTTTCTGGAGTATAGCTTTATAAAAATAAGCTCCCATTCCTTCTGCTTCATAAAGATTAGCATTTTCTAAATTAGCTTCACTCAAGTTAGCATCAATCAAGTTAGCTTCACTGAGGTTAGTCCGATTTAATTGTGCCTCAATTAAATACGCTCCTCTGAGGTTAGCTTGCCTCATATTTGTACCAATTAAATTAGCATGACTCAGATCTGCACCGCTCAGGTTAGTTTCCCTTAAGTCAGCACCGATCAGATTAGCATAACTCAGATTTGCTTCACTGAGATTAATGCCCATCAGATTAATATTACTCAAGTTAGCTTCCCTCAGATCTAATTTAAGATCTGGGTAATATTTGCTCCATTCCATCCATCTCCCTTGTTTAACTAAAATAAGATGCTCTGTATTTGCCATATCTGCTCCTATTCATTGCTGTTACTTGCTGGGTTTTCTTTCCCTGGTGCATTTTCAATAGCTGTTAAGGCCGCTGCTGATCCAGCAAGAATATCTCTTTCTTCCCCTCCTAAGTAAAGTCTTCCAAAACTACCTACTGCTCCTACTTGTAAAATATTAATTAAAGCAGCTTTTTCTGCTTCATTGGCGGCTAAAGCGGCGTAGGCGGCGGGTTGGACTTCTAATACATATAAAGTTTGCCCTGCTAACAACATTTGTCCCCGTCGGTTACGGTTAATTAGTTGTGCTTGGTTAGGGTCAATATTTCTAATAATCTGACTAGAAACTATTTTGGGTTTAATACAGTCCGACTGGCTGACTCCCAAGGCGGCTAAAATTGCTTTTCCCGCAGCTCGTGTTTCCCCCTGTTTACTAGAATGTATTTCCAACAAGCCATACAGTCTCTCCACGAATAATACCCCTGGACGCACAACTGCCGCTTTTAAAGCTATGTCGGTAATTTTATTGATTTCGATACCAGGTGAAATTTCAATCCACAGGGAAGCATCTCCAGGTAAGGGTAAAAAACCTAGAGCTACTGTTCCTATATAAGCTGCGTGCTGTGGTTGTAATTTATCTAAAAATACATAACTACGCAGTTCTACACCACCCAATGTTTTTTTCTCCCTCAGTGTCACCACACTGAGTTTACCTTTTAATTGTCCTTAAATTGAGGAGTTTTGCAGCGATCGCCCCTCTGAAGTACCATTATTCCCTCTTCCCCTGGTTTAATGAAGGGCTAGGTGCAAAACATCGTAACGCCTAAACCTAGTTTATTGTCCTATTTTTTTACGGCATCGAGCCTCTTGAGTCAATAATTCAAACATATTTTTTTGCTGGGGGTTTCTCTGTTCATGGTAAACGGTTATTATTTATAGGGCAGTATCCCCAGGTAAGGGGTAAAAACCTAGAGCTACTAGAGCAAATAGCTATATAATACAACTTATATGGGATAAACTACTATTTGCTATATTCTTCCAAGAAGGAAAAATCTGTTCAAAAAAGTTATTAAATCTAAATCTAGAGGAGATCTATCAAAAAAGATTAAGTCATTGATCCCTTCTAAAAGATGTAAAGCAAAAAATTGTTGATAAATTTTAGATGAAAGTAAAAAGTATGAAAATCAATTCCTTCAGGGGAATTAGAGATTTGAGCCTAAATTTTAAACCAACCCAAGCAACAGTAATTATTGGGAGCAATGGAGTGGGGAAATCAAGTATTCTTGATTGTCTTGCTATTTTATTATCTTCTTTGACAAATGAGTTTATAGAACAAGATGAAGAAAAACTTACTTTAAAGCAAGAGGATATTAACAATAATAGGCAAGAAACCAAAAATGAAATTACAATTTTATGGGAAAATTCACAGGAAGTAACATGGGAATGTAGTTTATTCAAAACTGCAAGAAAAAACACAGCCAGCAACATAAGTGTTAATAAATTAATTGAGAAAATCGACGAAAAATTAACCGCTAGTTCTGAACAAAATCTCCCCTTAGCAATATACTATCGAGTTAATCGTTCAGTTCTTGATATTCCTTTAAGAATTAGGACTAAGTATGCCTTTGAGCAGAGCAGTGCATATTATCAAGCACTAATTAGTGATAAAAACGACTTTAGGCTCTTTTTTACCTGGTTTAGAGAACGAGAGGATTTAGAAAACGAAAAACGGTTAAATGAGAATAATGATTATAAAGATCCTCAGTTAGAAGCAGTTAGACAAGCTATTACATCACTGATGCCAGATTTTACTCATCTACGGATCAAGCGAAGTCCCTTGTGCATGACAATTATCAAACAAGGTGAAGAATTGATTGTTAATCAACTATCAGATGGGGAAAAATGTTTGTTAGCAATGGCAGGAGATTTAGCAAGAAGATTAGCCATAGCTAACCCAAATTTATCAGAACCACTTCAGGGGAATGGCGTGGTTTTGATAGATGAAATTGAACTCCATCTTCATCCCCAATGGCAAAGGAAAATTATTCCTGATTTAACTAGAACTTTTCCCAACTGTCAATTTATTATTACTACCCATTCCCCTCAAGTTTTAAGTCATGTTCAACCAGAGAGAATTTACATTTTAGAAGCAACATCAAAGGGGATAATTGCTTGTTCTCCAGAAAGTTCTTTTGGGAGAGATAGCAATCAGATTTTAGCAAATTTAATGCTCACTCCAGAACGTCCACAGGAAATAAAAGATAGTATTTTAGAACTATTCCGAGTCATTGACCAAGGAGATCTAGAAAATGCCAAAAAATTACGCCAAGAAATTGTCGCTAAAATTGGTGAAGATGAGCCAGAATTAGTTAAAGCTGGTGTATCTATTCGACGGAAGGAGATTCTCGGTCATTGAAATATATCAAAAAAGAACAACCGCCACAAACATTTACTCACTGGAAAGCTCAGGAGAATGAAGACTGGAAACCTCATTGGGATAATTTTCGAGGAAAAGAGAAATTTGCCGTCCATAATACACTGCTGAAAGAGCAAGGTTATATTTGTTGTTATTGTGGCAGAAGAATCAGCAGCAAAACCAGTCATATTGAACATCTAAAACCCAGGACAAACTATCCAAACTTAGCCCTAGAGTATGGTAATTTATTGGCTTCATGTCAAGGAGAAAGTGAAGAACCACCACCCATACCTGTACATTGTGGACACAAGAAAAAAGACTGGTATGATAAGCAGTTGATGGTTTCTCCCTTAGATAACAATTGCGCTGATTTTTTCAGATTCACTGAGGCTGGAGAAATATTACCTAAAAATGACCCAGACAAACAAGCTGCTATCACCACCATTGAGCGACTTGGGCTGAATATTGATAAGCTGAAAAAGATGCGTAAAAAGGCTATTGAAGCTATTTTGGATGTGATAGAAAAGGAGGAGATAGAGGCGCTAATCAAAGGATTTGAAACACCTGATCTAGAAGGCAAATATGAAGAGTTTTCAGGGGCGCTCATCTATATTCTTGGCGGTAATAGGTGAGTCTGTCTTTTAATAACTATAAAAGTGTTTAACCTTTACTTAAAGGGTTTCAGGTTAAATATTGATGCGGATCGGCAGTGTGGTTTTCCCAGAAAAAAAAAGGAATAACATTTGCCGATAAGCTTCGTTAATTTTTTTTAAACTTCAACCCAGATACTCCCCTCTTCCACACGGGTAGAAAAAATTGGCAGAGCTTTTTCTTTTGAGACTAAACCCATTGCTTTACCCACAAGCGGTGGCCAGGGAGTCCATTCTTTTACTTCACCACTACACAAGTCAAAAGCGCTACGATGCCAAGGACAAACGATCGCCCCCTCGGGAGTTATTTTACCTTTTTTCATTGAGAGTTTAAGATGGGGACAAATGCTGTCCATAGCATAAAGTTTACCCTCGTGGTTTAAAACAAGAATCTGGCGATCGCCCACTTTTACTACTTCTCGCCCACCTGGTTGAAGTGCATCAACCGCCATCACTTTTGTCCAACTCATAAGTACCTCAATCCGTTTACTTTTCATCCATGATTATAAAGCAAACCACCCAAAAAGGAACACTATTTTTTTCCTGTCACCAGAGGTATTGCACAGAGAAGAGCCAGGAAAGCTAAAGCAAGGAAAAAGGGAAAGCGATCGCCTCCTTGCCATGCTTCATTCCCACTCACTCCCAACCAAGTATAAACCAAAGTTCCAGGAATAATCCCCATCAATGTTCCCAAAGAATAAATCCCCCAATGAATAGGTGTTAAACCAAACAAAAAATTCACCACATTAAAAGGAGAAATAGGAGCAAAACGCACTGCCAACACAAACAACAAAGGTTTCTCTTTTACAGCTTGGCATAACTTTACCAAAGCCTGATGTTTTCCCCAACGGCTTTCTACCCAATCATGGCACAAATAACGAGCGGTCCAAAATGCCCCCATTGCCCCTAAAGTTGCCCCCACTACTGACCAAAAAGTCCCCCAAACTAAACCAAATATCACCCCCCCAGCTACAGTAAGAATTGTCCCTGGCACTCCCATCACAGTTAACAGAGTGTACAAGCCAATAAAACCCATAACCCCGCCCCCAGAAGATCCTTGAATTTGTTCCACCAAAAAATCTAGCTGAAACAGTACTTTCCCTGGGCCAAAAAAACAGCATATTACCCCAACTGCGAAAGCCAAACCCAACCAGAAACGGGTACTTTTCCAGCTTACCTTTGGCGAACAACTAGACTTGAGTTGCTGCGTCTTTTTTTTCCGAGTCTGAGTTAGTATCGGTTTCATTTTTTATCTCATTATCTAATGCTTTTTGCGCAATTTTCGTCACATAAACCGTCACAGCAACCGTGGCAATAAAGCCCACAATTCTAATTACCCATTCTAGAGAAGTAGGTTGTTCATTTCCCGAACCCAAAGTAGCTAAACTTTTTGCCAAAGAACCAAGATAAACGTACATAATTGTACCTGGCATCATCCCAATCCAAGAAGCAATAATATAGTCTTTTAAAGATACTTGAGTCAAGGCAAAAGCATAGTTTAAAAACACGAAAGGAAAAACAGGAGATAACCGCGTTAAACCCACAATTTTCCAGCCTTCTTGAGCCACTGCCGCATCAATTGCTTTAAACTTTGGTCTGTTTTCTATCTGTTTGGTTACCCAGCCTCTTGCCAAATAACGACCAATAATAAAAGAAGCTGTAGCTGCAAGAGTTGAGGCGATGGAAACCAAAATTGACCCCTTAATTACCCCAAACAATACCCCAGCCCCCAAGGTAATAACTGCCCCAGATATTAATAACACAGAAGCCAGAATATAAATCAGCGTAAACATTACTGGGGCTGCTGTACCCAGACTATCAATCCATTGCAACACGTACTGTAATATACTATTAATTATTTCCGTAACTCCTAACTGCTTGGCTGCGATAATTAATCCTGCTACTCCCACTACTATTATCCCCACTTTTAAGCTCTGATTTAGTTTCTTTTTTTTTCTTGCCGACATATCCTTTACCTCTTAATTCAATTATCAATTGTTAAAGCACCCCCACAACTTGAACCACTTCCCGCAGTACAGCCATAACAATAAGCTGCGGTTTTCACTTCCTTAATTAAGTCTAAATCACCTGCTGCTAATAGTTTAGCTACTGTTAATTTACTACCATCGGGAGTAGTTGCAGGGATATTTTCCATCTGATTAAAATCACAATCATAAACATTGCCCAGATAGTCAACAGAAAGCTCATTGCGACACATCAAATGGGGTAATGTTCCAGGATTATAATATTCAGCTAAAAACTGCAAATAAGGTAAATATAAATCTTTTCCTTGCAGATAAGTTTTAGTTCTCCCAATGGGTAAGTTCGTGATAGTAAATAAATGATTAAAACTAATCCCAAAATTAGCTTGTAAGTATTTTTTATAATCCTGTTCTAATTTTCCTTGATGGGGAGTGAGGGAGAAATTATTATTTCTCGGTACTGGGGGATTATAAACTAAATCTAGAGTTAAATTAGGGTTTTGCCCATAACCCAGAGCGTTTAATTTTTGTAAAGCTTGAATAGAAGCATGATAAACCCCAGCCCCTCGTTGTTGCTCCACATTATCTTCTAAATAACAAGGTAAAGAAGCAACTACTTTTAGCTGATGTTGGGCAAAATATGCAGGTAAATCTGCAAAACCAGGCGCAAAAAAGATAGTAAGATTAGAACGAACAATTACATTTTTACCAGTTTGTCTGGCAGCTTCTACTAGGGGGCGAAAACCATAATTCATTTCAGGTGCCCCCCCAGTTAAATCCACCGTTTCTATCTGCGGAAAACCCTTAATTAAATCTATCAAATCTTCACAAACATCTGGGGATAATTCCTCAGTGCGTTTAGGGCCAGCTTCCACATGACAATGATTGCAAGCCAGGTTACAACGCCTTCCCAAATTAATTTGTAAAACAGTAATTTTACTCTTACTTAAAGGTGCAGCAATTTTTTGCGCAAATGGGGTTAAACGAAATGTCATTAAATCAACCTTTTTTATCTTACTAAATCAAATTGTAGGGTGGGCAATGCCCACCATTCTCAAGTCAATACCTGTACCAACTAACAACATTCTTCTTCATTACAGCAAGCTTGTTCATTAGTAGAATGCAGCCGATAATCTAAACCTTTAGTTTCCCTTGGATGGCGAATCGCCTTATTTTTGCAGCTAAACTCTTCAGCCATTTCTAAAGCGATCGCTTCATAAGGTGGTACTGGGATAATATCTTGAGCATAAGGGCCAGCAGGATTAGTTAAAATTTGGTAAGTCTTATCACAAACAGCCATCCTTTCTCCGCGACAAATAACATGACCATCATCATCAAGTACCTGTTGCCAAGGGCCCTTATAAATTACCCCTTGCTTCCTTTCTAAACAAGGGCCGTCCTTCCCTTTAAAAGCCCGAATAGTTACAGAACGAAACTCAATGCCATCAATTACTTGCCAAGGAATTTCTTGCCGTGTCAGAATTTCAATTCCATAAAATCCCGCCGCTGCAAACATCTGTAAAAACTGATTTTCTCGAAATGCCCCAGCAATACAACCACTCCATAAATCTGGGTCATTCATCATAGCTGGAGTCGGGTCTTCATCACAGACGATATCAGAAATAACTGCCCTCCCTCCCCGCTTCAAGACACGGTATATTTCCTGAAATAACTGTTCTTTATCTTGAGGACAAACCAGATTTAAAACACAATTAGAAATCACCACATCCACACTTGCATCAGGAATAAGAGGGTTAACATAGCGAAGGCGATCGCATTCCTTCCCAAACTCACTCATACCCTCAATCGAAGTAATCGGATTTGCTTTTAACCAAGTTTCCGCCAAGTCTAAATCCAACTGTAAATCTTGAATTTTCCCCTTAACAAACTTAGTATTATAATATCCCAACTTAGAACCTATTTCTCTCTGATATTTCCGAGACAGAGCCAACATTTCAGCATTAAAATCCACCCCGATCACCTGTCCTTTAGCCCCCACTTTTTGAGCCAGAATATAACAATTTTTCCCAGCCCCAGAACCCAAATCAACCACAGTTTCCCCAGGAAACACATAACGAGTCGGATTACCACAACCATAATCCTTCTCAATAATTTCTTGAGGTAAAATTTTCAGATAGTCCCCCTCATATTCAGTGGGACAACACAAACCAGGTTGCTGCTGTTTTGCTCCAGCTTCATAGCGCTGGCGCACAGTACTTTCGATGTCATACTTAATCCAATCAGGGGTAACAATTTTCGTCACTGATATTTTCCTCTAAAATGAATAATGAACAGGATATCCTTAATAAGGTTAAGATTTGATTTTTTTGAATTATTTTAAATTTAGGAGCAGGGTTTTAGATGACTACAATACCCATAATCTCAGCATATTCTTCATTTAATTTTAAGTATTACGCTAGAAAACAACTTTAACTTTTAGCTGTTAAAATAATAATATCTGGTTCCTGGATAATATTTAAGACTAATTCTTCCATCAAAAAACCAGTTACATTTGAATGTTTTACAGTAGGTTTTGGTATCTCAACAATTACCCCATCATGCAATTCATAGCGTTTACCTGTATTGGGATACCAGGCAATAAAATCTGCAAAAGTAACAGGTTTGGGTAAGGTTTGAACCATAATTTATCTCTCTAGCTGACCTACCTATTAATAGCACAACCAACTCAATTAATCAGGGGTTGATAATCAGTAGTGGAAAAAGGCTGAAAATCTGCATCCCATTGGGCAGTTAAATTACATAATAAGCGAAATTGAATAGGTGTAGGAGCAGGATTAACTCTTTCTACCTGTAGATTCAACTTTTGAGGATTTTTCTCAATGAGTTGATGCAGATCATCAACCAGATAACGGGGACAATAACCCACATTATAATTATCTTCTGTCCGTAATAATAAAGCAAGAGGATCATAGTGATTTTGAGCATCATGTACTAAGTATAACGGTTCATTTTGCTGCAATTTATTCACCCTGTCAAGGGAAGAATCTGGAAAATACCGCAATCCATGGACAAAAAAGTGGAGCTGATAGAGTCCATTTTCATCAGGTTCTGGTTCAGGAAAAATTTCAAAAGTATCCGTCGCTTTTTTGCCACCACTACGATATAAAATTGCCATTGGCTCATCAGCATTTTGGGGAATATTCAGACATTCAAGGTAGGTTTTGTAATCTGGACGAGAACGACGCATTACGCGGTTGGCAAACAGTGGAAATAATTCCTTTGAAGTGTAAACTTTTTCTAAATCGGGAAAAGAAAATAATGGCTGAAATTCACACTCTTTTTGAGCGTTTTTAACCCCTTGAGTATAAACAAATTGATATTGAATACCATTGTAAGTTAATTTCCCAATAGGAAACCAACGACGACTGTTAAAATCTTGCCATGCTAAAAAGACAGTTTTCATAATCGGGTATCTCGTAGTGCTAAAAGTCGGGTTTGATTAATTTCTAAAATTTTTTGCGCAAATTCAATAGAAATTGAAGCTATACGCTCAGGAGGAATTTTCTGAAAAAGTTTTAAGGTATCAGAGGTTGATATCTTTGCCAAATTTTCCAACCACCTATAAGCTGCTTTAGGGTTATATTGTGCTGCTTGAATGAACGCATCAAAGGTTTTCAAAGGTTTTTTTTCACTACTATTAGCATATACACAAGATTGACATTTTTCCACATAAGCTTGTACCGAAAACCCTTGATCTTTTGTCATTAATCTTTGTTTGCATTTCTCATCAGACTCGTTTCGCCCTAAACTAGACGCATGATCGTAAGTAGGAGCTAAATAAGTAGCAGATTGAGTACGAATAAATGCCCAATTTTCGTGATGTCTATCACTATTACCAATCCAAGCATCTAAAAGCAAGTAACCGATAAATACATCAAAAATCGTAATAATCTGCTCAGGAGGTGTCCAATTTAGAGGTAAATTAACAGAATTTTCTTGAAAAACACGATCAGTCATCTGGTCTATCTTCAGTAAATTAATCAATAGCTTCCACCATCCCTTCTGAATAAGGTTCAAGCACTGAGTGCTTGAGAAAATTCTTCAGAGTTCGGCTCGGTGTTTTTGATTATTTGAATTGCTTCAAGTGCTACTTTTAACTGAACTGAATACTACCCATTTTTCATAAATATGGGGGACATTGTGCTCTTTCATAAATCTTGATCAAGTTGGCATAAATTTAGACCTCTTCTAGACATTTATTTATTAAAGTTCACAAATCATCAGACGAGATACAGGGCCTTTAATTAATAAAGAAGATGCGCGTAAACGGACAAAAGCAGGAAGATGTCCTGGAGGAGCGGTAATATCGTAAATTATATCCTTATCAAACACCCAATCTTCCCCCTTCAACCAACCCACACGCTGACAGAATGCTTCCCATAATTCTGGGTTATAATTTCTATCACCCCCCATCGCCACATAAATTTCTTTTTGCACAGTAAAACCAAATCTGCCATTACTATATTTTACCCAAAGTTGATCCAGCATTTTTAGATGAATACAAGGGAAGTGAGCAATCTCTTGAGTACTCAACCATCCTTCTTGTTCTCGGTTAGCAACTTGCACCATAATTGAATAAGTTTCTCTTTCTGCCGCCTGCCAATCTCCTAAAATTAACAGTTCATGGAGTATTTGATATTCATAAGGAATATTTTGAATTTTTCCAGGTATTTTAACCGCAGGTGGTATCCAATTTATTTGAGTCTCCAGATTAGGATACATTATTTTTTGGATAACTTCACTGGCAGATTGAAAGCGTTTTCTGGGCGCATTTTGAATTAGTTTATCTAACACATTTCCCAATTCATCACTTATGGGATTGTTGAACAAATACTGTCGCCATACCCATTTTTCTTCGTTAATATCGTATAAATATAAAGGATTAATCTCAGTAAGTAAATGAATACAAGTGACACCCAAACTATATAAATCACTGGCAAATGTAGGTTTACCTCTAATTTGTTCTGGAGCTACATATTCTGTTGAACCGATTAACGTCCCTGTTACTTTAAGCGAAGTTTGGGTAACGTATTTAGCAGCCCCAAAATCCACTAAAACCAGTTGGTTATCATCCTGACGACGAATGATATTTTCTGGTTTGATATCCCTGTGTAAAACTTGTTCATTGTGAATAAATTCTAAAACAGACAGTAAATCAATCAATAATTGTCTAATTTTTTGCTCGTTAAACGGCCCAATTTCTGCTAATTCTTGGGCTAAGTTTTGTCCATTAATATATTCTTGGATTAAATACTTTCTTCCTTCTTGACTAAAATAAGCGAATAATGCTGGTATTTGGGGATGGCTTCCTAATGCTTCGAGACGGTCTGCTTCTTGTTTAAATAATTTAGATGCTTTGGAGCGCGTTTCTTCATCTTGCGTTTGGGGGAAAAATTGCTTAATTACACAGTAAGGGTTAGAAGGTTTATCCTCATCGATCGCCAGGAAAGTTTTGCTAAAACCCCCTTGTCCAATCAGTGAAATTGCTCGGTAACGCTCTCTTAAAAGTAGTTTTGTCCCGCATTTTTGACAAAACTTATTCTTGGCTGGGTTGTCAGCTAAACAATTAGGATTCAGGCATTTAATGTTATTCAAGAAAATTCTCCTTTGCTTAAAATAATAACAAATTTTTCTAGTTTACCCGCACTTCTTTCTGGTTAATTTATTTTTTAATTTTAAAAGTCGTAATTTTAAAACCTTTAGCTATACTTGCTCAGGTTAATATTTGATTTTTTTGAATTATTTTAAATTTGGGATTTAGTCGAGTTTTAAGTTATTCCCAATAGCTAGCATAATATATTTTGTTATACCTACACCCCCCGAATCATAGTCCTCATTTAATCATTCTGCTCACAGTTTTTCTTGTTTTATATTGAAATCTCCAACTCGATCTTTTAAACTTATCCAAAAATTTGATTTTGAATTATTTTAAATTTGGGATTGAGTCGAGTTTTAAGTTATTCCAAATAGCTAGCATAACATATTTTATTATAGCTACAATCTCAGAATCATAGTCCTCATTTAATCATTCTGCTCACAGTTTTTCTTGTTTTATATTGAAATCTCCAACTCGCTCTTCCTACCCTCATCTCCTGATTTTAACCCAAGAGAAAATTTTGGAGCAAAAATCAAAAGTATTAGACATCAAATTTTAATGCGGAAAACTCTACTTTCCCATGGCTACACCTTCAGGATAAATTAAAAGGAGAGGAATATTTTGACAAGAATCCATTATGAGTCCTTTGGGCGATCGCTTAAAACAATTTGTTGGTAAAACTCGTTATGTTGTTTGTCGTATTTTCATCCATTTAGCAGGGGATGAAGTTGCCCCCATATTAGGAGTACTCAACCGTGCTGCACGGGAAGCTGTGGAAGCAGAAGGCGACCTCCAAGTATTAGGAGAAGGACTGGTTGACATTTGCCAAAATCTCAACCAGATGAATACTTACTGGCGATCGGCTGCCAATGAAGGGGATTTTTTCTGGGATGAAGGGGAAGCGGGAGACTATGTTACCGAGCTTTTCACAGACTCTGCGCAACGCTACCGTAGCGAACCCGACCTCAGCCCCCCCGATCAAGACTTGTTCTTACCTGCCACCCCCAACTTAGTTGTTATGATCACAGTAGCATTCACGGGGGAAGAACCAGACTTAGAAACTGACCTGGCTAATTTTGCAGCCCTCGAAGCTGGTTTAAAAGCTTTAATTAATCTCCATTATCAGCAAAAATTACAAGCAATTCAAGTCCACTTCTCCCCAGCTAGGTTTGGGGATGAATTAACTACAGACCAACTTCTGCTCAATTTCTCTGAATTAATTCCTTTGTAAAACTTCACTCTTTAACATATGTTGCGCAAATTGATCGCTCTTTTCATCTCTTTGAGTCTATGTTTAACTACAGTAGCCTGTGGTTCTTCTACCCCTAACACATCGCAAACCAATGTGGATAATAACACTCCACCCCCTTCCATAAACTTAAGTGAGGGTAAATATCCAGTACAACAGGCAACCTATGATGATGGCAATGGGGAATACAGTTTAATGTTGCTCAATACGCCCCCAGGTAGTCCTCCTGTTTTGCGTACCACTGATTTACAAATGGCCCGTATTACTGACGAAGAAATTAACGACGGGGAAAAAACTTATTTAGAGGTTACAGGAAGTCAGAAAGTAATGCACCTCACAGAGGACTTTAAAATTGAATATGTCCATAACGTCACCGAAACCCAGACCAACCCCCAAACAGGTCAACAAGAAACCATTGTTGTGCGTCGGGAATCTAACTTTTGGACTCCATTTGCTGGTGCTTTAGCTGGGCAAGCTTTAGGTAGTCTCTTATTCAGACCACAGTACTATGTACCCCCAGTATATCAACCAGGAGGGGTTCTCACGGGTTATGGTGGATCTGGTAGCAGCTACAACGGCGCAGTTGAGCAATATCAAAGTCGCTATAACTCACCTCCTCCAGCAATTACCAACCGTCAAACCTTGCGCACCACTGGCAGTTTGCGGAACACTACTACTACTACTACTACTCGTCAAACTACTCCAAATACAAGTAAATCAACAGGTTCTGGTTATGGTTCGAGTAACCTCCGCCAGTCGGGAAACTCTAGTTCAGGAAGTAGGCAACCTAGTTTCGGCAGTAGTTCCCCCAGTCGTGCCAAATCAGGTTTTGGTAGCAGTAGAAGAAGACGTTAATAATTCAAAGCAGACTAATTTAATATTTTTTTGGGTAACATTTGTGTTATCCATTTTTTTTGCCTAGTAACCTAGGGTGAACTTTTGCTAACATTTCGTCATAACAATTCTAGCCTAATTAATTTGAATAGGGTGCATCAATTTCAGGTAAATAGCCATTTTTTTGTCGCTCAAAAATTTGAAGATTTTTGCAGAAGTAGAATGTTAAAATAATGATAACAAAATAACATTAAATGGAGGAGAGGCTCAAATGACCGATGAAGAATTAAAAGGTATGTTTAGCCAAATCCTACAGCAAATCGGGGGTTTTGAGCAAAAAATAGGCGAGTTAGACAAAAAAGTAGAAGTTGGGTTTACTAAAGTTGACGGAGAATTAAAACGCCTTGAGGAAAAAATAGATTCCAACACAAAACGCCTTGAGGAAAAAATAGATTCCAGTGTCAAACGTTTAGATGAAAAGATAGAATTTGGCTTAAAAAATGTCACTGATCAAATCGACTCCATAGACAGACAATTAGAAGACACAAAATTTGTCAGTCGCGCTACTATTTCTGCCATACTTATCGGTTTATTAGACATGAGTGAGAAACTAAAACCAAAATCAATTTTTATATTTATTTCATGTAAAACTCTCCCTACTCCGCAACTCCGCTACTCCCTACTAAAGATATGCATGCAAAAAGTCTATT
>JADQBC010000133.1 GCA_016903655.1 Gomphosphaeria aponina SAG 52.96 = DSM 107014 | reverse complement strand
TGTCCAGGATATGCTTTATCAATAGATATAATAGCAGCTTTGTAACTTAAAGCTTCCATGGGCAGGAAAAAATCAGTGATTTCTGACACTTGTTGACGGAGAATGGGGGTATAAATGCGATTGAGAGCGATCGCCATCATTGCTTCTTCTTTCGGTGGTCTTCCACTAAAAGTAGTCAGATAAATTGGGTTTTGGCGATGAGTCAGACAGTGAAACCGCACTAATGGCGAATCCTCTACATTTCCGTAATATCCCATGTGGTCGCCAAAGGGGCCATCTGGCAATATTTCCCCTGGAGTAATTGTTCCTTCTAAGACAAATTCCGAATCTGCAGGTACTTGTAAATCTAAAGTTTTACACTGAGCCAACTTTACCCCCTCTCCACCATAAAGCCCTGCAAACAGCCATTCTGATAAATCTACGGGAATAGGAGTAGCAGCAGCCATAATAATAAGAGGGTCAACTCCCAGGGCGATCGCTATTTCCAACTTTTTCCCAGCTTCCGCTGCTTTGCGCAGGTGTCTCGCTCCCCCCCGTACTGACAACCAATGCACTGTCATAGTATTTGCAGATTGCAGTTGCAGACGATAAACCCCCACATTAGGCGTTCCCGTTTCACAGTCTTTAGTAATTACCAACCCCAGAGTAATGATCCGTCCTGCATCTCCTGAATACGGACGAATTAAAGGAAGTTTCCTTAAATCCAGATTATCCCCTTCCACCACCACCTGTTGACAAGGAGGGAAAAAATTTTTTCCAGGTTTCGCTTTTAATACATCAAACAACACCTTGCCAAAATTGATCGCCTCGGAAACTTTCTTTGGCGGTTTGGGTTGTTGTAGCATGGATAACTTTTTTCCCAAAGCTTCCAATTCCTGCGGGTGTTCCATCTTCATCGCCCAGCAGATCCGTTCCACAGTTCCCATCAAATTAATTGCCACTGGGAACTCCGACCCTTTAACATTGTCAAAAAGTAATCCTGGTCCGCCCGCCCCCAGCATTCTGTTTGAAATCTCCGCTATTTCTAAATCCCAATCCACCAGAGCGCTAATCCGCCGTAACTGTCCTCTTTCTTCCAGTAATTTAATAAATCCCCGCAAGTCCCGTGCCATAATTAAAATTATCAACTTTTCTTTTATTATGAACTAATCGAGTGATTCTCGCCAGCAAATGCTATCACCCTTAAAAATTGCTCTTGTGCAGACTAAGCCAAAATAACCTATCCCTGGCGGTTTTGTGTCACAAAAATCCTAGAAAAAGAAAATATCTTTAATCGTCAACCTCAAAACCATGAAAGATGATGCTATTATAATCAATTCAATTAGCGAATATGTCTATCAAAGCATTCTTGTTACTTTGGAGCAGCATCCTCAATGGCTAAGTGACAAATTCAAAAATTATCCTTGGCAAAATATGGCTTTTAAAGCTCAATTTACCAATAAATTAGGGATAAAACTCAGTGAGGCACAAAACAGAGATGCACTGGTAACCAAGTTAATCACTCTACTGCAGAGTTTTCTTGCACCAGCTTTTTTTGTCTCCTATCAATTTACAGACTTAATAGTTAATATTCGTAAATATACCCATCCTGGACTAGAAATTGAAGCCCAACATTTAGAAACTTTAAATCGTCATCATCCTTTTTTATACTCTCGTCTCAACCAACTAGATGCTGCATTTGCTATTTTACTTCTTGATGCAGAAAATCTATCTTTAGACTCCAAGAGCGAAAAAATTATGGGAAAAATCTGCACCTATCCCATTAACATTAAATTGGCATTTGCTAATTGGCGACGACTGGGAAAAAAAGACCTTGACCTTCATAATCGTGGCTATGAACTTATTCATGTTCCCGCAGGAAAAAACAGCGCCGATCTAAAAATGAGTTCCCTGGGTTCATCTATTTGGGTAAATTATCCTGCTGCTAAAGAAGTGTTAATTTGCTCTTCTGATGCAGATTTTAATCATTTATGTACTACCCTGCAAAATCATGGTTTAACTGTCTATCGCATTTCCCGACGCGGTAATGAAATCGTTGTATTTAATAGTGAAACTGAAAAAACAGATATTTACTCTTTAATTCAATTGCCCACTATACCCTCTCTTGAGAATTTTATCACTCAGATCAAAGAAATTATCAAAAGCGAACAAGCATTAACTAAAAACATTTGGATTGAGTTAACAAGAGTTTCTCAATTGTTTCAGGAAAAGTATCAACTAACTCTCACTCAAGTCTTGGAACATCATTTTCCTGGGCAGAAAAATACAGTGGTTTTTCTGGAATTGAATCAGGATTTTGTTGTCCACCAACTCGCAGATAGTTCTCAGTTATATATTACTCTTTTTGATGTTAATTTATCTCAAGAAAAACCCACTGAAACCAATTCTACTCCTCCCGAACCAACAAGAGTGAATATCAATTCTCAAGCAGGTTTAGAAGCAGCTTTAGTCAGAATAGTCCAGTGTTTAACTGCTCAATCTCACCAGGAATATGTATGTATAATTACAGTAGCTAGTATGTTTCAAGCAGAATATGGAGTCGCAATTACTAAAGCAATGAGACGCTTAGAATTAAATAGCAAATATACTCAATTTTTGCAATCTTGTAATCAGTTAAAAGTGAAAAAATTAGATAAAAATTATCTGGTCGGTTTAGAATATTAATTATGGCTCATGTTCTTCCATTAACCATTAACTTAGTGAACTCCCCAGGTAGGATTTGAACCTACGACCAATCGGTTAACAGCCGACCGCTCTACCACTGAGCTACTGAGGAATGAGCTTCAACCAACAACAGGGAAACTGTCATTAGTGAACTCCCCAGGTAGGATTTGAACCTACGACCAATCGGTTAACAGCCGACCGCTCTACCACTGAGCTACTGAGGAATGTTGCTCACCAACATCTATTTATTATAGAGACAAAGAATCCAATTTGGCAAGGCTTGGGGGAAATTTTTTTTTAGTGAGGGGTAAAACCCAGACTCTGCCGTAACCAAAGGGTTTTTTTGGTTGTGGGTGAGATCTGTTGAAGGCTATCTTAATAAATGAACCCTTTAATTAAATTGATTATGCTAGCTCATTATCACAGACCTATATGTCTCTCTTTCATCTCCACAGACTTGCCCATTTTATCTACTATCGAAGCTGGTGCAACTTTATATGAGCGAGATCTGGAGAAGTTTCATGTTTTGTTGAACCAGCCAGAATTTCCCCAGTCAGTGGCGGAAATGGAAACAACAGATGAGGAAACTCAGCGAGTTATCCTCACTAAAAGATTACTCTGGCTCGAAATTTCTCCCTACCGTGCCATTATGACTATGCAGGGAAATGGTGGTTTAAGTTATCGTCACTTTTGGGAACAAGGAATTTATGGGGTGAGCCGCTATTGGTTGAATAACTATAATACTCAAAATAGTAGCTCTTTGCGTCTGCGAAATTTTACCCGCAGTTTACAATTAAAAGGTCGCCCTTTACCTGAGAGTTTGCGCGTAGAATATGAGTTATGGTCAGATAAGGTACATTTAGGGCATTATATTCTGCATTTAGAAATTCACCACTAAGTTGGAGGTTAAATTTTTAGTTGAAAAGCTTATGGGCAGGGAACAACTTATACTACTTTCATCCAGAGAAATAGCAAAAATGCGTCAAGCTGGCCGTTTAGCCGCTGCACTTTTAGACCATCTCGCACCTATGGTTAAACCTGGTGTTAGCACTTTGGAACTAAATGATGAAGCTGAACGTTGGACAAAAGCCCACGGAGCAAAAAGCGCTCCCCTGGGCTACGAGATACCTAAAGGGAAATTTCCCTTTCCTAAGTCAATTTGTACTAGCGTTAATGAGGTTATCTGTCACGGTATTCCTAGTGCGAAACAAATTCTGAAAGATGGGGATATTATTAATATCGATGTGACTCCCATTGTTGATGGTTATCATGGGGATACTTCGAGAACTTTTTTTGTGGGTACTCCTTCTCCCCTAGCTAAAAAGTTGGTTGAAGTTACCCAAGAATGCTTGATGCGGGGTATTGCCGCAGTTAAACCAGGAGGACGCATTGGGGATATTGGTGCAGCAATTCAGGAATATGCTGAAGCTCATGGCTTTTCTGTTGTCCGCGATTTTGTTGGACATGGTGTAAATAGGGTGTTCCATGGACCACCTCAAATTCCTCATTATGGGACGCGGGGAAAAGGTAAGCTTATTCGCCCAGGAATGGTTTTTACGATTGAACCAATGATTAATGAGGGGAGTTGGGAGGCTGAACTCCAGTCTGATAAATGGACTGCTTTGACTAAAGATCGTAAGCTCTCTGCACAGTTTGAGCATACCATCGCTGTTACTAAAGATGGGGTGGAAATTCTGACTCTTCCTTAATGGTTCATGGTTCATGGTTCATGGTTCATGGTTGATGGTTTATTGTTCATTAACTATCAACTATTAACAATGAACCATCAACTATCAACCAGAACTAATGACTATAATAGCTGTAGAGGGAAGTCTTGAACTTCTGGTATGAGGAGCTTGAAAGTGAATTGAACCATTAAAAATATTTTCCTATGAATCAAAACTCAAGAAAATCTGGCAAAACTCTTCTTTTACAAGGAGCGATCGCTACTCTGGCTACAGGAACGATTTTTGCACCAGGATTAATTAACCCAGTCCTCGCCGAGTTGGCGGATAGCCCGAAAGCAGTTGTTGATGAGGTGTGGCAAATTGTCAATCACGAGTTTGTGGATGGGGAGTTTAATCACGTAGAGTGGCAAGAAATTCGCCAAGAACTTCTCACTCAGGATTATACTAGCAAAAAACAAGCTTATAAAGCTATTGGGCAGGCTTTGGAGGAATTGGGAGACCCCTACACTCGTTTCCTTACACCAGAAGAGTTTGCGGTTTTGACCAGTCAAACTGCTGGGGAATTGTCTGGGGTGGGTGTTTTTTTGGGCAAGGATAAACACACTAACGATTTGATTGTATTGGAGTCTCTGAAAAATTCCCCCGCAACGGCAGCAGGGATTAAAGCTGGGGATAGACTGGTGAGAATTGATGGCAAACCTACTGCTTTAATGACTCTCGAAGAAGCTTCAGCAGCAATTCGCGGTGAAGTGGGAACTGAGGTAAGTCTCCACATTTCTCGTCCTGGAGAAGAAACTTTTGAGGTTATGCTGACGCGGGAAAATATAGAAGTAGCTTCAGTGAGTTATAGGGTGAAGGATGAGGGTTCTCTGCTTGTGGGTTATATTAAGTTAGATGAGTTTAGCTCCCATGCGGCAGAACAAATGAAAAAAGCGATCGCCGAGTTTCATCAAGAGCAGGTTTCTGGGTTGGTGTTGGATTTGCGGGGGAATCCAGGCGGCCTGCTTTTTGCTAGTGTGGATATCGCTCGCATGTTTATTAAACAGGGGGAAATTGTCCATACTGTTGACCGCCTTGGCGGCGATCGCCAGTTCTCGGCGAATAATTCTACTTTGACAGACCTCCCGCTAGTGGTTTTGGTAGATGAAAACTCTGCTAGTGCCAGCGAGATCCTCGCAGGTGCTTTAAAGGAAAGTGGACGCGGCACTGTGGTGGGAACTAATACCTACGGGAAGGGAACTGTCCAGTCGGTTCATAACCTTTCTGATGGTTCTGGTTTGGCTGTGACTATGGCCCGTTACTATCCTCCCTCTGGTCTGGATATTAATCATCAAGGTATTGCTCCTGATGTTCCCCAGGCTTTAACTTCGGCCCAACAACGTCGTCTTGTCGAGGATCCTTCTCTGGTGGCAACTAATGCCGACCCTCAATATTATAAGGCAATTTCGGTGTTAAGGTCTAATCTTCCTTCCACCCCTATAAGTATTAAATAATCAGCAATAGTTACGAAAAAGGCGATGCCCGTAGGGCATCGCTTTTTTTCTGGGTTAAACTGATAAGTAAAGATTTGTTACAAACCTGCCCCAAATAAAAAAATAAATGCTATGCAGTTAACTTGGCTAGATAGTAATTCTTGGTTGATTGAAATGGGGGGAAAACGCATCCTCCTGGATCCTTGGTTAGTGGGCCCTTTGGTATTTGCTAACCTCCCCTGGTTATTTAAAGCTAATCGTACTACTGAGCGATTAATTCCAGACAACATTGACCTCATTCTTCTTTCTCAGGGTTTGGAAGACCATGCTCACCCTCCTACCCTGAAGCTACTTGACCATAACCTCCCTGTAATTGCTTCTCCCAATGCTGCTAAAGTTGTTCAGGAGTTAGGTTATACTCAGATTACTTCCCTCGCTCATGGAGAAACTTTCACTTTTGAGGAGCAGTTAATCATTAAAGCACTTCCAGGTTCACCCATTGGCCCGATGTTAGTAGAAAATGGTTATTTTCTGCAAGATTTAACTACGAACCAAACTCTGTATTATGAACCTCATGGTTACCACAAGCCTGCGGCGATTACAGAGTCGGTAAATGTGGCGATCGCTCCCATTGTTAGTTTAACCATACCTCTTCTGGGCCCTGTAATCCAGGGACACCAAACTGCTTTAGATTTGTGTAAATCAATCCACCCACAATTTATTTTACCTACAGCAGCAGGGGGAGATGTGGTGTTTGAGGGATTATTAATGTCTCTACTTCGTCCTGAGGGAAGTGTAGATGAATTTCGGGCAAAATTAGTCGAAAATCACCTCTCAACTCAGTTAATCACCCCGCGGCCTGGGGAACCAGTAACTTTCTAGCATCATAGCGCGATTCACCAGAAAATCGCGCTAGCCAAAAGATTGGGAATGAAATGATTCAATAAAGCAGTAGGGGTTTAGTTCCCAAACCCCTACTGAAATGTTATGGGTTAAACAAAAATGAAAGAATCACTTTCAAAAGTTAAATCATCAACTCCCTGTACAATTCCCATAAGTTCAGTCCCGTTAAGGAAGATAGCTGTACCTTCTGGTAGTCCTGATGGAGATGTCCCTAGTTGATATTCTGCCGCAGTTCCCTTCAGTTGAATGATATCCTGACTAGAGTCAAAGTTTTCGATGAGAGAGTAGTCTTCATTCCCCTTATTATCATAGAAACTCTCAGTACTATCTCCCAGGACAAAAGTCTCCACTTCAGTATTACTACTAAAAGTTTGCAGAGGGTTGTTTTCAAAATATTTCAGAGTGCCATCAACCACCCCCACAATCAAATCATCATCCCCATCTCCATCCAAATCTATCATTACAGGGCTAGCTTCTTCTCCCCCATCTAATTCCTTAAAAGGTTTATCGCCTTTGAGTTGAGAAAAAGTTCCTTGATCATTTTGGAAGTACTTTAGCTTGCCAAAATCGTTGCCTATTACAACATCATCATTTCCATCTCCATTCAGATCAACAATAGTGGGACTAGCATCCCTGCTCACATTAATTCCCCTAAAAGGGTTATTATTTCCAGTTAATTCAATAAACTCACCACCATCATTACGGAAATAACTTAAATCGCCGAAAAAGTCCCCAACTAATAAATCATTATCTCCATCTCCATCTAAGTCTCCCAGAGCAGGAGAAGCATCTCTTGATACGTTAATATCTTCAAAAGGATTATCAGTTCCTGTTATTTGAACAAACGTCCCTGAATAATTCCTAAAATATTTTAGATTACCGTATTCATCTCCTACCAAAACATCCCCATCTCCATCCCCATCTAAATCATTAATTACTAGGCTGGGTTCTCTTGCTATATCCATGCCATCGAATGGATTATCACTGCCGCTAACTTCGGTAAAAGTTCCCGCATCATTCCGAAAATACTGAATAGATCTATGATCATCTCCAATTAAAAGATCCAGATCATTATCCCCATCCAAATCGCCGAATGCAGGATTAGCATACCCCCCCACATCTATGTCATTAAAAGGATTGAGTTCATTGTCTCGTTCCACAAAAATAGGGATAGCAAATACATTTACAGTCGCCGTAGCTGTCTGGTTGTTTGGGTCAGCAATAGTGTAGGTGAAACTATCACTTTCATTGGGGGAAAAATCAGTAGGGGGCGTGTAAATTAACTGGTCATCTGTCAAATCTTCAGGAGTTTCATTCTCATCCCGTTCAACAGTTCCCCCTGTTGTATTTGCTGCAAATTCAATGAGGGAAATGGCTTCTCCTTCTGGATCAGCATCATTTTTAAGAACATCAATAGTTGTGGGATTGTTATCTGCAATACCAATAGATTCATTGGTGGCAATGGGAGGATCATTTACATCAATAGTTAAATTTTCCAGATACTTAAGTTGACCTTTCTCATTCCCCACTAAAAGATCTTTATCCCCATCATCATCTATTTCAAATACTGTAGGAGCAGCCGCTTTCCCAACTTTTATTCCTTGAAAGGGATTGTCATCACCTTTTTGTTGGGTAAAACTACCTCCATCATTGCGAAAATATTTTAATTTTCCCTTTTGATTACCGAGGATAACATCTTCATCTCCATCTCCGTCTCCATCAAATATTGTGGGGGAAATAGCAGCTCCTATATTTATGCCCTCAAAGGGATTTTCACTGCCTGTAACTTCGGTAAAACTATCTTCATCATTACGAAAATATTGGAGAGTTCCATAACTATTACCGATTAAAACATCTTCGTCTCCATCCCCATCTAAATCCACCCTTGTCGGAGTAGCATTAGCACCTACTGCTACTCCATTGAAGGGGTTATCAGCTCCTTTTTGTTCGCTAAAACTATCCCCATCATTGCGGAAATATTCTAGTATCCCTTTGCTATTGCCAATGAAAACATCTTCGTCTCCATCCCCATCCAAATCCCCCATTGCTGGAGCAGCATTAGAACCTACATCTACTCCGTTCAAGGGGTTATCAGTACTTTTTTCTTTAGTAAAACCATCCCCATCCTTGCGAAAAGATTGCAGTTTGCCTGGCTGATTACCGATTAAAACATCATCTTCTCCATCCCCGTTTAAATCTCCAAAAACAGGAGATGCAAAAGCTCCCACATCCACCCCATTAAAGGGATTTAAGATTTTGTCTTGTTTGATAAATACAGGATTTGCCATAGCTAGTTTCAAAAGTATTTGATTTGATTGAGTGCGCTGTTTCCATTGAAGACTAAATAGCACTACTTTTTTAGTGCTGCTTTAATCCATTAGATTATAGAATTAAAATTCGGGTTTTTACTCAATTCAATCAGCTTTTTTCTGTAACTTATTATAAGGTTAAAATAACTCATACCATTTTTATCAAGACAAGGGGGCGTTGCGTTTTTTGGAGAATAGACCTCTTGCAAAAGTCCAAACTTAAAATGGTCATCCTGAGCGCCAGCGAAGGATCTCCGAGATCCTTCGCTGGCGCTCAGGATGACAGTTTTTCGTAATTTCGCAAGATATCTAATGACGCATTTTAGAAGGGAGAACGGGGTGGAAAGTGGGGAGAGGGTTTGAGGAAGGTTAGTAGTTTTTGTAAAAAAATAATTCATTACTCAAAAAACGCAACGCCGTCTCCATGTGGTTGACCTATGTCAAATTTTAAACAGATAAAAATACATAAAGTACTCAAAAGAAAGGGATTTCCTGATCAGGAAATCCCTTTCTCCTAATTGATCAGATCAAGAACTTAAATGAGTCATCCTTAAGAGTTAAACCATCAACTCCCGCCACAATCCCAATCAGTTCAGTAGAATTGAGAAAGATTGCAGTACCTTCAGGTAATCCTCCTGGGGAGACACCGAGTTGATATTCCGCCGCAGTTCCCTTCAGTTGAATGATATCCTCACTCAAATCAAAGTTTTGTATGAGAGCGTAGTCTTGTTCCCCATAATTATCATAGAAACTCTCAGCGTAATTTCCGAGAACAAAAGTATCAGAAGCTGGAGTACCCGTGAGAATATCTACAGCCTCATTCTCAAAATACTTCAGCGTGCCATCAAGCACCCCAACTAACACATCAACATCCCCATCTTCATCAAAATCTGCCGCTGCTGGAGTAGCTTCACCTCCCCCATTAACTCCATCAAAAGGTAGCTCACCTTGGAGTTGGGAAAAAGTACCTTGATTATTGTGGAAATACACCAATTTACCAAGATCATTTCCAACTAAAACATCTTGATTCCCATCCCCATCAAAATCAACAATGGTGGGACTAGCATCCATAACCACATTTACCTTGACGAAGGGGTTATTATTGCCAGTTAATTGAGTAAATGTACCACCTTCATTACTGAAGTAATGCAGACTGCCATAAAAGTCCCCAACCAACAAATCATAATCCCCATCCCCATCCAAGTCGCCTAGAGCAGGAGAAGCATCTCTTCGGACATTTACTCCCTCCAAGGGGTTATCACTCCCTGTTACTTCAGCAAACGTGCCATTATTATTTTGGAAGTATTTTAGATTGCCGTACTCATCTCCGACTAACAAATCATGATCCCCATCCCCATCTAAGTCAGCGATCGCCGAGCTGGGTTCTCTTGTTACAACAATGTCATTAAAAGGCTTATCACTGCCTGTAACTTCAGTAAAAGTTCCCGCATCATTTTGGAAATAGCGAAGCTTTTCCTGATCATTCCCAATTAAAACATCCAGATCATTATCCCCATCTAAATCTCCCACTGCTGGATTAGCATAACCTCCCACATCTACCCCACTAAACGGATTGAGGTTATGCTCTCGTTCCACAAAAATGGGGATATTAAGCACATTTACCGTCGCGGTAGCAGTTTGATTAATAGTGTAGGTAAAACTATCACTTTCATTTGCCGAAAAATCAGTAGGTGGAGTATAAATCAACTGATCATCTGTCAGCTCTTCAGGAGTTCCATTCTCATCCCGTTCCACAGTTCCCCCTGCTGCACTCTTCCCTGTAAATTCAATCAGGGAAATAGGTTCTGCTTCTGGGTCCAAATCATTCTCCAGGACATTGATAGTTATGGGATTATTTCCAACAATACCAACAGAATCATTAACCGCAATAGGAGGATTATTCACATCAATAATTAGATTCTCAACATACTTGAGTTTTCCCTTTTCATTCCCCACTAAAAGATCCTCATCCCCATCCCCATCCACATCAAGTATGGTAGAAGCTGCCTTCCCGCCCACATTTACTGGTTGCAAGGGATTCTGACTGCTTTTCTGTTCTGTAAAACTCCCTCCATCATTGCGAAAATATTTTATATTTCCATCATCATTACCTACTAAAAGATCCTCATCCCCATCCTCATCTAAATCATATACTGTCGGAGCTGCCTTCCAGCCCACATCAATTCTCTGAAAAGGATTATCAGTTCCTGTTTGTCTAGTAAAACCATCGCCATCATTGCGAAAATACTTAATATTCCCAAACAAATCTCCTACCAAAACATCCTCATCTCCATCTCCATCCACATCAAATATTGTGGGAGATGCATAATAGTCAACATTCACTGCCTGAAAAGGATTATCACTGCCCATTAATTCAGTAAAACCATCGCCATCATTGCGCAAATATTTAAGTTTTCCTTCCCAATTTCCAATTAAAACATCCTCATCTCCATCTCCATCTAAATCCCCCGTTGTGGGAGCAGCAGAATAGCCAACATTCACTGCATTCAAGGGATTTTCATTTCCTATTTGTTCCGTAAAACCAGAATTATTTTTCAGGAAATACTTAATTTCTCCCTCACCATTCCCTATTAACAATTCCTCATTACCATCCCCATCTAAATCTGCTATTACAGGAACTGCATTCCTCTCTAAATCAAATTCATTAAAGGGATTTAGGATATCATCTTGCTGCACAAAAAGTGGAATAGCTAAGATATTTACCGTAGCCGTCGAAATCTGGTTTTGAGGGTCAACAATATTGTAGGTAAAACTATCAGTTTCATGGAGTTCAAAATCAGCAGGTGGAGTATAAATGAGTCGATCATCTGTCAAATCTGGTGGAGTGCCATTATCATCCCGTTCAACAGTTCCTCCCGCTTTTGTATTCTCCTCAAATTCAATTAAATAAATTTGTTCTGCTTCTGGTTCAACATCATTTTTTAAGACATCAATAGTTAAAGGATTATTTCTGGAAATACCAACAGCATCATCTTGAGCAATGGGAGGATCATTGATATCAATAGTTAAATTCTCAACATACTCAATTGTACCGTCTCGATTTCCCAGAATAACATCATGATCCCCATCCCCATCTATGTCTGATATATCTGGAATTGCATCTGAGGCTACTTCCACATTTTCAAAAGGGTTTTCATCTACTTGGATAAAAGTGCCAGCATTGTTCTCAAAATATATTATTTTTCCCTGAACTGGTCCTAAAAACAGGGTAAAAGGTTCAATACTGCTGACACCATCAATTACTATCACATCATTATCCCCATCCCCATCCAAGTCTCCAATAGCTGGTGAAGCATCATTACCAACATCTACATTTTTAAAAGGGTTTTTACTTTTTCTTAGTTCTTTAAAACCATCTCCCTCATTCCTAAAATACCTAATAGTTCCATCTTGAATACCTACTAAAACATCATGATCCCCATCCCCATCCAAATCACCAATTTTTGGAGTTGCATTATCATCCGTAGTTACAGCAACAAAAACATCATCTCCTATTTCTAAATCTGGTTCATTAATTTCAAAGAAAGGATTTTCAGCTTCTATTAGTTCAGTAAAGCTATCTCCCTCATTCCGAAAATATTTTATACTACCTGGTTGTTCCCCAATTAAAACATCTTCATCTCCATCCCCATCCAAGTCACCAATAGCAGGAACGGGAAAAGGTCCCACCTCCACTTCATCAAAAGGATGATCACTTTCTTCAGTCAAAGTACTTCCATCATTGCTAAAGTACTTTAGTTCTCTGTTGTCATTACCAATTAACAGATCCTCAAATCCATCACCATCTAAATCACCTATTGCTGGACTTGCATTTGAACCTCCATCCACTCCTTTCAGGGGATTGAGGATTGCATCTTGTTTTAGGAATACAGGAGTTGTCATATTTACTTCCAAAAATTTTTACTCGTATTTCTTACTCTTGCAAAAGTACTTATTTAATACTAGGGAAAGAGCGTTGATTGGTTTCATTTAATTATAATCCTAAAATTCCGAGTTTTCCTCTTTTGATTAAGTTATGTAAATTTTCCTAACCATGGGAAGCATCATATTGTCATGGCTGAGTTTGGATTTTTGGCGTTGGGTTTTTTGAGTCATGAATTATTTTTTTACAAAAACTACTAACCAAACTAACCCTCTCCCACTAAAATGCGTCATTCGACCATTCAGCAACGCCAGAATTTAGGTTAAGTAGTTCGGCAAAATTTTTGTCAAAAATCAATGTATAATAAAAAAAACCAAAATTCATTCTTGATAAAAAAATGAGATTTGTTCTTAGATTAAGTAAAGAAACTCAAAAAATTCTACAGAGAATTGAAAGAGAAAGCA
>JADQBC010000146.1 GCA_016903655.1 Gomphosphaeria aponina SAG 52.96 = DSM 107014 | reverse complement strand
TAATAATTCAGTGGTCAGAGGAAGAGGGGTGCTTTGTTGTTATTCTTCCTGCATGAGTATTGGAATTGTTGCTCGGCATTAGAAAATGGACAATTCCTACTAAAACCTAAGATTTTCAGGTAACATAAAATAATTTTTAAGTTTGATATAAAGAGCAAACTTAATGAGTGATGAGGAGTAATTTGGGGTTGGAGATATTTGAATGAATAATTATGAATAAATTACCAGAATTTGAAGTTTACGGTTATAAAGTTTGCCAAGAAATAGGAAAAAATTATCAAAATGGTCGTGTGACTTATCGAGGAATAAATATTAAGAATGACCAGGATGTAGTGATTAAACAGTTTCGGTTTGGGGTGAAAAATGAATGGTCGGGGAACAAGGCGATCGCCAGAGAAATAGAAGTTTTGCAGTGTTTAGATCATCTGGGAATACCCCGTTATTTAGATTGCTTCGATGCTGGGGATAGTGTTTGTTTAGTTCAGGAATATAAAAAAGCTCAACCTCTGTCTGTCCCTCGCAGTTTTGACCCAGAAGAAATTAAAGTTATTGCTGTTCAAGTTTTAGAGATATTAATCTATTTGCAAGGTCGAGAGATTCCGATAATTCATAGAGATATTAAACCAGAAAATATCTTAGTAGATGAAGAATTAAAGGTTTATTTAGTAGATTTTGGTTTGGCTCGTCTTGGTGCGGGGGAAGTAATGGCAATAAGTAGTGTAATTGCAGGGACACCTGGGTTTATGCCCCCAGAACAATTATTAAATCGGACTCTCACCACCGCTTCCGATTTATATGGTTTGGGAGCAACATTAATTTGTCTTTTAACTGGTACTAAATCAAGGAATATTGGCAATTTAATTGATAGTAATAGTTTTCAAATTCGCTTTCAGCATTTAGTCCCTAAACTGAGTTTACGGTTTATTGAGTGGCTGGAAAAAATGGTACAGCCTAATCTCAAAGACCGTTTCAAAAGTGCAGAAGTTGCTTTCCTAGAACTTAAACCTCTTTATGTGTTAACTTTACCAGCAGTAGAATTAAGTAATGCAATTATTGAACTAGAAGCAGAGGAAATTGGAGATATACTAATGGAAAAGATTAGGATTAGTAATCCAGTTGCTGATACAATTTTAGAGGGAGTATGGCAAGTTGAACCCCATCAAAGTGATCCACCTCATACACCAGATTACCATGCTTGGATTGCCATTGAACCTGCTAAGTTTGTGAGCAATGAGGTTGAGTGTAAAATTAGGGTAAATACTAGGAAGTTGATGGCGGAAAAAATCTATGAGCGGCAGTTAAAATTACACACTAATTCATCTCCAAAAACTTATACTTTAACTCTGAAGGTTCAGACGGCTCCAATGCCACAGGAAATCCAGCAAATTTCTTATGGTGATTTAGTGATGTTTGCTCTGATGTTTGCTGCGGTTGTTGTTGCATTGACAGAGATAGGAACAATAACGGTAGCAATAGCGGTGACATTAGCAGTGGCAGGGGCGATCGCTGGGATGATCACCCTGGAGCGGTCAACCTTTGTCGCTGTGGGTTTAATTGTCCCAGGAATTTTAACGGGAACTGTAGCTTTAACTCGAAGTTTGGTAGGAACAGAAGCGGGTGCTGTGACTGGGATGATAGCTGGAACTATGGCAGGAATTGTGGTTAAAGATTTTTTGGCCAGAGGATTAAATCAGGGCTTGGCTATTGTGTTATTACTGCTGACAGCAGCTTTGGGTGTTAATTTGGGGTTGGGTTTTAAATTAGGTTTAACTCATCCCCTCATTATGTTAGCAATGGTAATCACAAGTTTGCCATTAGTTACTATTTTGATTTTCGAGGAACGCCAACTAATTCACAGGTATCGTTTGGGTGAGCAAAAGCAAAATTTGATTAAACCTTAATTAGTTAACCATCAACCATTAATATATGAACTTAGTAAGAATTTGGGTAATTGCAGCCAATGGGTTTCGGGAAACAATCCGCGATCGCATTCTTTATTTCATCGGCTTTTTTGCCCTGTTATTGCTCCTCGCTTTACAATTATTACCTCAAGTTGCAGTGGGTACAGATGAGAAAATCTTCTTAGATTTTGGTCTGGGAGCAATTGGACTTTTGAGTGCGATGGTAGCAATTTTTGTGGGGACAGGATTAATTAGCAAAGAAATTGAAAAGCGCACTGTTTTAGTTTTAATTTCTAAACCAGTAAGTCGTGGGGAATTTATTCTGGGTAAACATTTAGGACTTTGTAGTGTAGAAGCAGTGTTAGTGGGAGCAATGGCATTAATCTACTTAGGATTACTGCGTTGGTCACAGATTGCTTTTCAATTAGGGAGTTTATTGGTGTCTCTTCTCTATCTGTTGATTGAGTTAGCTTTGCTCACTGCTGTAGCAATGGTATTTAGTGTGTTTACAAGTTCTATTCTCGCAACTTTACTGAGCATTGGCATCTATTTTATGGGCCATTTTAGCCGTGACCTCCTCAAACTGGGTAAGATAACAGAGAACGAGAATATTGAAGCTTTAACTCAAACTCTGTACCTAATTTTACCTGACTTAGAAAGGCTGAACCTGAGAAACCAAGCAGTTTATGGACTTTTACCCAATACCTCAGAGTTATTACTTGATGCCTTGTATGGATTAGTATATATGGTTCTGCTTTTAACTGTTGCCATTTTAGTTTTTTCCCAAAGAGAATTTTGAGCAGAACTTGTTAATTTTGAGCAAATATCTGAAATTCAATGGGTCAGCCAGTAAAAATAAGACTGGTAGAAAAATATTTATTTTGTTTGCTAAAATTATTTTAGGTGAGTGTCAGAGCTAAAATCGGGCTGAAGTATCTTAAAAAAGAAACAAAACTATGTATGTTACTCACTAAAAGTGCTTTGAAAACTTTTAACAAACACAGTAACTTTTTTTAGATTTAGCAGGAATAACAAGAGCAGCAAATTATCAACCGCATGATCCAAGTAATGCGCAAAACCCTGATTTTAGATGAAATCTTAAAAGGGACGGCAAATATCTTACATGAAAGACTCAAAGTGACAGGTTGTCTAATCTGCTCCAAATTGGGGGAGAAAATGAGGGTGCGTGGGGTGTCACAAGCTACGGTAAAGTCAGAAAATTTAGTTGACCTTATTTTTGATATCTCTAATTATTACCATTCTCTCTTGGTGACAGGAAAACCAGTGGTAATTGGCAAAACAGAAAAGTGTGTATCACACAAAATTAGAAAAACCTGCCAGCGAGAAGAAGTGCGATCGCTTGTGATTTTTCCCATGTTTTACCAGGAGTCATATTTGGGAGAAATTTGGCTTCATTGTCAGTGGGAACATGAATGGCAGGAAAATGAATTAAACATAGTTAGTATCATAGCCGCTCAATGTGCTATGTCGCTGCACCAAGCGCAGCTATCTGTTCAAATTCAACAACATCGACTGGGGGAACAATTAATCCAGCAGATCTCCCAGAGGATTAATTCAAATCTTGATGCTGAAGAAGTTATCCAAGAAATACTCCAAAAAATAGGGGAAAGTTTTCAGATTAATCAGGTAATTTTATTTCGCTTAGATCAAGTAAATATCCAGATTTACCAAAAGTGGCCAATGAATAACCCTCTAAGTGGGAAAGTTACCCCAGAATTACTGGAAATGCAAGAACAATATCTAATTAAAGAGCAAGATAACTATGTCCAGAAAAAACAACAGAAGGAGCAAATCTTAGAAAATCCAGAATATTTTCAGTCAGACTTTGCTTTGAGTGTGCCAATTTTTATCCATCAAAAATTATTTGGGAGCTTAACTTTACAGACAACTACTAAACAGAGAAATTTTACACCAGAAGAAATCTATACAATCAAGCAAATTGCTGAACAAATAGCCATTCCTCTCCATCTAGAGCAGCTCGTAAAAGCACGTATTCAACAACTAGAAGCAGAAAAGCAAAGTATTGAAGCGGCAAACAGAGCTAAAAGCGAATTTCTTTCTCACATGAGCCATGAATTGCGCACACCGCTAACAGCAATTATCGGGTTTTCTCGAATGTTAATTCAGCAACTTTATGGCGAGCTAAATCCCAAACAGATGCAATATGTAAGTGGAATTTATGATTCTGGTCAGCATCTGTTAGATTTAATTAATGACTTGCTTGATATCTCTAAAATAGAAGCAGAACGGTTTGAATTGTTTATGGAAAAAGTGCCAGTAGAAGAGATTTGTCTGGCATCAATTTCAATTATACAGGAACGGGCAAAGCAACAAGGTTTAGAATTAGTATTAGATATTGACCAGGAAGTAGATTTCTGTGTGGCAGATCATCGCTGTTTGAAACAAATTTTGCTCAATTTACTTTCTAATGCGGTTAAATTTACGGAAACGGGATCGGTGACGCTCAAAGTCCAGAAAAACAAAAAAATGCTCTTATTTTCAGTAATTGATACGGGAATTGGCATCAAAGAAGATGACCAAAAAAAGCTCTTTGAAGCTTTCTCCCAAATTGATACTTATCTCCATCGCCAACACAAGGGAACTGGTTTAGGTTTAGCTCTGTCGCGAAAGTTAGCAAGACTTCATGGTGGGGATCTCACTCTGTCTTCAGAATCAGGGAAAGGGAGTTGTTTTACTCTTCATTTACCAATCCCATGTCATGTTAGTAATTAGTGATAAATAATTAGCAAATAAGAAATTAAGACAAAAGGAATATCAAAAATGTTAGAAGCAAAATTAGAGCAACTTAGACAGATATTTCAGGAAATGGAAAAGGCAATTATTGCCTATTCAGGAGGAATTGATAGCACTTTAGTAGCAAAAATAGCTTATGATGTATTAGGCGATCGCGCCTTAGCCATTACTGCTGTTTCCCCTTCCTTACTACCAGAAGAATTAGAAGATGCTCAAATGCAAGCGGGGGAAATAGGTATTACCCATGAATTAGTAGAAACCAATGAAATGGATAATCCCAACTATACCTCAAACCCAATCAACCGTTGTTACTTCTGTAAAAGTGAACTCCACGACACCCTCAAAGCAAGAGCAATTCAGCAGGGATATCCTTATGTAGTCGATGGAGTTAACGCTGATGATTTACAAGACTATCGACCAGGTATTCAAGCAGCAAAAGAAAGAGGAGCGCGGAGTCCTTTAGCTGAAGTAGTACTAAGTAAAGCAGGAGTGCGCCAGTTAGCCCAAAAAATAGGACTTCCCTGGTGGGATAAACCCGCCCAACCCTGTCTTAGCTCCCGTTTTCCCTACGGCGAAGAAATTACCATCACTAAATTACAAAGAGTAGGACGTGCGGAGATATATCTACGCAAACTGGGATTAAAAAATCTGCGAGTACGTTCTGCTGGTGACACAGCTCGCATCGAATTACCTCCAGAACAAATCAAAGAGTTTGTTCTCACTACCGATTTACCTCAATTAGTCTCCACTCTCCAAAGCTATGGCTTTCTTTACATAACTTTAGATTTAGAAGGTTATCGCAGTGGTAAACTTAATCAAGTATTAACAATAGTTGATGGTTGATGGTTGATGGTTGATAGTTGATAGTTGAAACATTATCAGTTACTCAACCCCTCCCTTCTTCCAAGTGTCAGTTATCAATGACCATCAACAATTAACAATGGTTGATGGTTGATGGTTGATGGTTGATGGTTGATAGATGATAGTTGAAACATTATCAGTTACTCAACCCCTCCCTTCTTCCAAGTGTCAGTTATCAATGACCATCAATAATTAACCATTAACAATTAACAATTAACAATTAACAATGAATAGTGAAGACTTGAAACAGAAATATAGACGAGGGAAAAAAGATTTTGACGGCATCAATTTAAGTGAAGCTAACCTCGACGGCATTGAATTAACCCGTGCTTCTTTGAAAGGAGCTAATCTCAAACAAGCTAGCTTAGTAGCATCTTACTTAGCCAAAGTGGATTTAACAGGAGCAAATCTTGCAGGAGCTTATCTCAATCAGGCTAATCTTGTCGGCGCTAATTTGAGTGGCGCATCTCTAAAAGAAACCTATCTTATGGGAGCTATTTTATTAGAAGCAATTCTTGTAAAAGCAGACTTGAGTGGGGCAATTTTAGTAGGCGCAAACTTGTTTCGCGCTGATTTTAAAGGAGCTTGTTATGATGAAAATACTCAGTTTGATAATGATTTTGATCCCATCAAAGCAGGAATGCTAAAAATCGGTTAAATCTAAAATAAATCTCGCTCATCTTAAAATAAACCCTAGTAGCACATCTTCTCCTGATAACTCTGTTGGCACTTTTTTCCCTTTCTTTGCTGGGCAGAGCTGTTTCATTGGTTTATTGTTGGTTTTTTAGCAGTTTTTCCCACATCTTCATTGGTTAAAATGATTTTGGAGAAATGTAGGGTGGGCACAGCTCACCATTGATATAATATCTCTCATGTCAATATTATCTCTTTCTTGGCTATGGAATTGCTCAAAATTAAGTTAAAATTACACACAAAAGCCAGATAGAATATCTCTAAAAGCGATTTGTAAATCTAATGATTTAACTATTTCTATTTTTAAGGCACCAATTCTTAATCTTACTAGTTCACATATAGTTTTAAAAACATCACTATATTTGCTTTTTTTTAGTCTAAATCTTTCTTGTGCTCCTTTTAAAATCTTAATAATTCTAATTAGATGTTCTACAAATATTCTAATTGATTAGAATTGTTGATTTGCTTTTTTTTGTTCATCAGTTAATTCACAATTTTTTGGGTTTTTATTTGGAGTTTTAATTTGTGATTCTCCCACATAAGCTTTATCTCCTATAAATTTCTGGTTTTTCTCAAATTTATCTAAATTTTCCCGACAAATTCTAATATCACTTTTCGGTCCTGGTTCTCCTGCTACTACATCAACAATATCCGTACCATTTGGTAAACTAATTATTTGATTTTTTATTGTATGATTTTTTTTCTTTCCCGAATAGTATTTTTTTTGTGTTTCATAAGCTGAAGGTCTTTCTATAGGTTGTTCTTCACTATCCAAAAGCAATGTTTGTTCAACCAATAATTCTATAATTCATTAAGTAAATCTTCATTTTTTTTAACTTGTTCTAATAAAGATGCAGGTAATACTTCTCTCAGAATTTTTAACCAATAATTAAATAAATCATTAGCCGTAGATTCTGACACCCCAAATATAATTCTCAGGAGGTGAAAATTTAGATTATGCCTCAAATATATAAGGGTCAGAAGAATTTGGTTTTCTACTGATAATGAAAGTTGGTCTTCCTCCACCTTGTTTTATCAATCTAGTTTTTTCGGTTTCAATTTCTTTAATCTTCTTAGTCTGAAATTTTTTAGATAGTTCTAGTAATTGAATTGTTTGTTCATAATCAATTCCTAATAGTCTTTTTGTTATTTTAGGATTATTTTGAATATATTCCCAGTTAAGATTACTCATTGTTCTCATTGATTTGGCTCATTTTTTTACATTATATCATTTTTTTCCCTGTTTAATTATATTTTGTCGATGTCTAATACCACGAGCCACAAAAAACAGAACCAACTCACCAATAAGAGCGGCAAAAAAGGTAGGCATAAAAATACCTGGGTTGGTATTGATAACACCTAAACCACCATAAGTCCCCAAAGCAGTTAAAACCAATCCACCGCCGAGATATGGTAAAGCATTAGCAATAACATTAGGACCAATAATTAATTGACCTTTTGCTTCTTGCATTGCTTGACGAAAATTACTGGTATTACTCATAGATTAAAGTTTGCTCTATTCACTAAAGTTTGGAAAATAATTCCTTTATTTCCATTTTAATTAAATTATTGGCTAGTGGGAGCTGAACAAAGTGAGTTCGGAGTTCGTCCTGTCGGAGTTCGGAGTTAAAATTAACATGAGAACCAGCTCATTCAGATAGCGGCTTCCTGAATTATGATATCTTTACCAAATTTGAGCAAGCTCTTTTATCGGGTTCAATGGTAATAATATCTTGATAACTCATTGTGTTATTTTGTCAGTTATCCTTAATTATAGTTCATTGATGCCAACAATTCCCCATCAAAAAACAAATCCCAATCCAACCAATTCAATTAGTGTTGGGTTTCGTACCAAGGGCCCAACCTACGGGCTACGGGCGATCGCACTTTGATGGTAAAGCACTTTTATCAGCATAACCAGTCTTTTGTTTAATTTAAGATTTATAACTGAAAAGCTTGTTTTAAACATTGATTTAATTGATAACTTAAATTAATATCTAAATAACCAATTTTACGAACAATTAAAGAGCGTTCAATTGTTATAATTCGAGATACTCTAACTTTTGAATCTAGTTTTAATCCTGTTTGGCTAAATTCTGGATGATTTGAAGTAATGAGAAAT
>JADQBC010000079.1 GCA_016903655.1 Gomphosphaeria aponina SAG 52.96 = DSM 107014 | reverse complement strand
TACATTGTCACTCCCTCTGGAGTTAAACACTACCAACTCCCAGATAGAGAAATTACAAGCAAAAAGGTTATTGGCTATGTACGTGTTTCTAGCTATAGTCAAAAACAACATATCCAATCCCAAGCAGAGCTTCTCTTATCTCAATATCCTACTGCTGAAATTATTTCTGAAGTTGCTTCGGGTCTTAACTTTAGGAGAAAAAAGCTGTGGCATCTTGTGGAATCAGCAATTGAAGGAGATATCGGATCTGTTGTGGGCACACAAAAAGACCGACTCGCGAGAAAAGGATTTGAGTTTATTCAAAGAGTATTTGAACGATTTAACTGTCAAGTCGTGGTTTTCAATCAAGTCTCTACCAGTCCTGAAGAAGAACTCGTCCAAGACATTTTGTCTATTGTCCACGTCTTCAGTTCAAGACTCTATGGACTTAGAAAATATCAAAACGAACTCAAGAGTTTATCGGCTCAAAGCAGACAAAAATCAAAGGAAGTTAATCCAAAGTTGGATGAAAATCTGCAAAATAGTCTTTAATGAAGCTATTGAAATTTTGAATACTCATCAAGGTTTTTCTCATTTAGGGATAGCGAAAGGAACTAAAGAACAACAGTTTCAAACTGGGGTGTTGATTTTGGCTCAACTTTAATAACCCACATTCCGCACTTCTTAACATTTAATTGATAATTTTTACTTATATATGGCTTACAACCTTTTCACTGTATGGATTATAGTGATAACTCTAGATTTTACTCAATGTAAAGAATTGTAACTGATTTTATCAGAAAAAATTGATTATTGAAAAAAATTTTTGATATGGATTTCTAAAATGACAGTTTTTCGTCAACACATCTTGGGGAATGTAACAATATATAAAAATATGTAAAGATGTGCGGAATGTGGGTTAATAACGTAATTTCATACACTTTTTCTCTTGAATGTACCTTACTTAGATTCAAATGCAATTTTTCTTTTTGATAACATTGATGCTCCTAAAATTTCTTCTTTCCATTGTTGTACTTCTAGATTACTAACTGTTTCTAGCCCTTGTTTCACCAATTCGGCAGTAATTTCAATTGTTAATAATGGGATAATTAGGATCATTAAACCAATTTCTTTTAACGGACCTCTTTCTGAGAACAATTTATATTTTCCAAATATTGATTCTATGACATCATTACTAAGACAAAGGACTTTTTCAGACTCGATTTTTTCTTTTTCTTCTAATAAATAAGTTTTAATTTTTTCTAACCATTTATCTAATTTTTCTCCTTGTTTCTCTGTTTTATATTGATATTGTTGCTCATATGTTTCTAAAAATTGCTGATTTAATCCTTCTTTTTTGATTTTAGTCTCTATTTCTTCTACTACTAGCAGCATCTGTGACCAGGTTTGTAAATCTTCTTCATATTCTTTGATCCATAATAATGATGACAATTCTTTTTCTAATTGATTTTTTGCCAATGTTTTATTTAAGTATTTTATAATTTTTAAACCCCAATTAACTAATTCCTTTATATTAAAAAAACGACACTTATTTCTTTGATTTGGTGGCATTAAAAAACTGTTTTTTGTTTGTTGTAATTTTCTCCGAGTCTCATGACATTTTTTTATAAATGATTTATAATTTGGATTATTTTCTAGTTCTTTTTTCCAAAAGAGAGCAATTTTATGGGTAAAATCGTGGGTATGAATTACTTGTTTATTTTCTTTTTTATATAATTCAATGCCACATCGAATATCACTCCCTTTATCTGAAATAATTTGTACTGGTACTCCTACGTTTTCCTCTGTTTCCATTAAAACTTCTTTAATATTTTCCCCCCGAGTCGATGTCATTACTCTTATTTCTAATACTTCTACATCTTTGTATTGTAAATTTCCTTGATTATTCTTCATTTTCTCGTTTAATTTTTCTTCTGGGATGCCGAGAATTACCAAACATTTTTCTTGTCCTAATTGCACGGTTAGATCTATAATCCAAATCCAATCTTCTCGATAAATTTTATCTTTTTGTAAAACAAATAGTCCTAATCTATATAACCATTGTCTAACTACGCTATAACTTGGTATTTTATTGAATATTTCTTGAATTTCTTGAATTTGAAGCATAAGTATGAACCAAGTCTTTTCTATTCCTCTGAAGCTCTGTGCTGTTGTAATTAGTTGTTGTATAGAAATTGTAATTTGAGCCACAGAAAAACTATGATTAATTGGTTTTTCTGTTAATTTTTTATCCTCTTTTTTTTTTAGTAATTCGGTTTCCTCTTTTAATTCTTTGATTATTTCTTCCATTTCTTGAATTTTTCCTGCCAGATTCTTGGCTTTTTCTTTCCATTTATCTCTACTATTTTCTAAGTCTCTTATTTTTATGCCTGCTTTTCTAATTTCTTTTTGTTTATGTAATGCTCTTTTTTTCCATTTTTCTCTACTATCTAAAAACCAAGATGCCAATGTTTCAGGGGAACTTTTGTAATCGTTCATGGTTAAATTTAATTCAATTCCTAAATAAAAGATGTATGATATTTTATCTGATAATCAGTCCTAAAGTCAACACCCCAGCTCCAACCCAAGCAAACACATTTTTTCTTATACAGTTATTTCCTCAATTTCATCCTCAGTTTCCTCAGTAAATTCTAACTCTTCTCTGATAGCAACTGTTAATTCTAAACCCAGGGGTTTTAACCATTCTGCCAACCCATAAATTGCCTCATGGCCCTGTTTTTTTAACACCTCATCCAGTTTTTCTCGATGGAGTTTAGCTGCCTCAGGCGACATATTTAATTCCCCTAAAGCTTCTTCTACATTGTTTAATGCTGCGGGCAATAATTGCGGTTCTGGGTCTTCTTCTTGTAAAATAACCCATAGATATAGAGCTGCTTCCTCGGGGTCTTTTAAACTTTCAATGAGGAATTTATGATAGCTTCTACTTTTTGCCATTTTCTTCACTCCGATAATCTTTCCAGTATTGTTTGGCTTGCTTAATATCTTGCTTTTGAGTACTTTTGTCACCCCCACTGAGGAGAATGATAATTATTGAACCAATTTGTCCAAAATAAATTCGGAAACCTGGGCCATAGTTAATTCTAAGTTCACAAACTCCTTCGCCAACAGAACGATAGTTTCCTAGATTACCAGCAACTACTCGGTCAAGCCTCCCCTTAATTAGACTTTTTGCAAAAGTCTATTAGTAGGGAGAAGGGAGAAGGGAGTAGGGAGAGTTTTACATGAAATAAATATAAAAATTGATTTTGGTTCGATTTTCGCAAAAGGTCTATTATAATTCTGGCTTTCTTGTCTTGTATAGATTTCAGCCACTCTTCAAAAGGGCTTATCCCATCTGGAGTAACATAGTTCTCGATTTCTCTCGGTTGTGCTGTCATTATTTTATTTTAGCTAAATTGGGTTGACTTTGCATATTTGAGGCGATTATAATAAAGTATCAAGATAATTATTTTCTCCCCTCTTTTAAGATTTTAACATGAATAAAGTAGAAATAAAACTTGTAAAATATTCTGAATACTTTACCCAAATTAACTCAATTAGAATTGCTGTTTTTCAAGAAGAACAAGGAGTACCCGCAGCCTTAGAATTTGATGGCAAAGATGCAACAGCACAACATTTACTCGCTTATTTAAATGGTAAACCAGTTGGCACAAGTCGCATCAGAAAATTAGACGAAAATGTTGTTAAAATTGAAAGGTTAGCAGTTATTCCCACAGCAAGAGGTAAGGGAATTGCTAATCAGTTAATGGCAACAGCATTAGAGCTTATTTCTTCTCAAAACTACTCTCAAGTGATGATTCATTCCCAGGAATATATTAAAAGACTCTATGAAAAATTAGGGTTTGAGCAAGTGGGAAATCCCTTTGAAGAAGCTGGCATTCCTCATGTTAAAATGATAAAATTCCTAGGAAATTAAGTAAATTAAATAAAAATAAACTAAAATACAAACAAGTAGTAATGAAAAAAAAAGAATGGATACAGGGGCTGTGGATATTGGGGATAATTTGGCTAGGTGGAATATTGAGCGATCGCTTTTGGTTTCTTGTGGATAACACTCCCCCCGCTTGGGACCAGGCAGATTATCTCAATGGTGCAATAAACTACTGGCACGCTTTACAAACTCCTGAATGGTTAAATAGTGACTGGTGGAGAAGTTTCTGGTTAATATCCTCAAAAATTCCCCCTTTTACCTATATTCTTACAGCAGGTTTTATCAATTTCTTTGGTACTAGCCCAGATGCAGCAACTCTGGTTATGCTTCCTTTTAGTGCCATGCTCCTCTTTTCAGTTTATGGTTTAGGTGTACAATTATTTAATGTTTCAGTGGGGTTATGGGCTGCTTTTATTTGTCAGTTATTACCAGGTTTATATCGCTATCGTCTGGAATTTCTCCTCGACTATCCCCTCACTTCTATTGTTACTTTCAGTTTTTTCTGTCTCACTTTCTGGAAATTTAATCCCCTGACTCAGGAAGGAAAAAATGGCAACTCTTCTCAGCTTTTCCCTTGGTTAAGAGCAGTAATATTTGGTCTCAGTTTGGGCATAGCTTTAATGGTAAAGCAAACAGCTCTTTTCTTTCTTATTCTTCCTATTATCTGGGCATTTGTTGGCACAATTTTTAGAAAAAAATGGGACAGACTCGCTCAGTTGTTTACTGGTTTGTGCTGTTCAGTGTTAGTGTTTTATCCCTGGTATCGTACCAATTGGTTACTGATTTTAACCTCGGGAAAAAGGGCGACTCTCGATAGTGCGATCGCTGAAGGCGATCCTCCCCTAAACACTCTTGCTGCTTGGACTTATTATAGTGAAATTCTCCCATTTCTCCTTTCTTGGCCCTTATTATTAGTACCAATTGTAGGATTATTAATCTATTGGGGAAAACAAAAAAAGTTTACCATTAATTTTCTCCTAACTCCCCAAAATAAATGGTTGGCAGTGTTTTTACTGGGGGGTTATTTCCTCTCTTCTCTGAATATTAATAAAGATGCTCGCTATATTTTACCTTTACTTCCTGTATTATCCCTGATTTTAGCTAGAGGTTTGCTTTCTTGGAAGGGAAAATGGCAACATTATCTTCCCTATGTTACAGTTGGATTAGCTTTATTATTAATGTTATTAAATTTGTTTCCCCTCCCAGGAGCAGGTTTAACCAATATCCTCAGCCCCCGAGTCAAACATTATCCTTATTTAGGAGAGAAATGGTATCATCAAGAAGTAGTGGAAGAAATAATTAAAACTTCTCCTTATTTGCAGTCAAATTTAGGAGTGTTACCATCCACAGAAGAAATAAATCAACATAACTTTTCTTATTATGGGAAAAGAGCAAACTTTCAGGTATCTGGTCGTCAAGTTGGGGTAAGAGAAGAAGAAGTAGAAAAAGATGGGCGATCGCTTGATTGGTTTCTTACCAAAACAGGCGATCAAGGTTCAGTCCCAGAAGCTCAAACAAAAATTGTCAATTTAGTTGAAACTGGGGGTAATTTTACTTTACAAAAAAGTTGGCAAATTCCCGATCATAGCACCTTAAAACTTTACCACCGTATCATTCCTGCAGTTGAGGTACAACCTCTTAACCCCCCCCTGGGGAGTGAGTCTTTTGAAGGGGAAAAAATAAAATTAGAGCAAGTGACTATCCCCCCAACTGCACCCCCAGGAGTACCTGTACCAGTAACTTATGAGTGGTCGGGTTCCTGGGCGGAATTAGAATCGGCTATAGTTTTATTAACCTGGGAGTCAGATAATTTTTCTTGGTTACACGATCATGGCATAGGAATGGGTACATTGTATTCTCCTAAAATGGAAGCAACTAACAACTTTAAAGTAATTGAAAGAATGGCAATGCTTCCTCCTAGTGAGATAAAGCCAGGAAATTACACACTGAAAGCTACCTATCTTAATCGTCAAACTGGGGAAACCTATCCCATTTCTGTGCCAGATGTTACCCTCAATATTAACAATGCTGCTCCCCCCACAGTAGCACCAGAATTAGATTTAGTAACCCAATTGCGTATTCTTGCACCTAATTTAAGGAAAGGGCCAGCAGGTTTAGAACCTATTTTTACAGAGACAGCTCGCATTAATCAATATGACCCAATACAAGATTATTTAGTGCAAGGAGAAATAGCATTATCCTATCGACTGGAAACAGAAAAAGAGCAACTTGACTGGGTATATACAATTGCCCTTTCTAGGGTATTGCAACAAGATGTAAAAGGGGCGATCGCTTCTATTAAACAAGCCATTTCCTTAGACTCCCAAAACCCTTATAATTATGCTTATCTTGCCTTTGTTTATCTCTATGACTGGCGGGGAAAAGAAGCAGAAAAAGTTCTCCAACCAGCCCTGAAACTTAACCCAGACATTCCCGAATTAATCACATTAGATGGGGTGGCAGCTTTCATGCAAGGTAATCTTATTAAAGCTTATCATCAACTGACAAAAATCGTTCCCTAGGGGTTTGGTCGCCAAACCCATCACCTTTGTTTCCCATCAACTAGCCTTCAAATTCTCTCAGAAACAGTCATAGATATAGAAGCCAATTAACGATTAAACATAAACAATTCAATCCCCAAATGTTGCAAACAAGCGAGCTAAAACAGTATTTGAAAACAAAAGACCTTCAGGGTCACTTAACCGCAAATGTCCATTAATTAATTCTACCCAACCTTGACTAAAATAAGGCTGAAGACAAGTAATAATCTCTTGAACAGTCTCCGCACCAAACTGTTGAGTTAGGTGAGATAAATTCAAACCTTCCGCTAAACGTAAACCCAACATTAGGGTATCCAAAATCTTATCATTTACCGTATCTTTAGGAGCATCAATTACACATCCCGCCTCCACCCAAGCATAATATTTTCCTCTGGTGCGAGGGCGAGTAAACCTTTGAGAAAATACATAACTTGCTGCACCCATTCCAAAACCATAATAAGGTTTATTTTCCCAATAAACTCGATTATGACCACATTGATAACCAGGTTGAGCATAATTAGAAATCTCATAATGTTGGTACCCAACAGCAGTTAAAAGATTTTGCGCCATTTTATACATTTGGGCAGTTAATTCATCGGTGGGGAGAGGTTTTTCTCCTGGTTGATATTTGCGGCCAAATGCTGTTACTGGTTCAATAACTAAATCATAACAGGAAATATGATTAGGGGCAATTTTTATCGCACTTTCTAAGGAAAATTGCCATTGCTCTAAACTTTGATTTGGAAGACCAGAAATTAAATCTAAACTAAAGTTAGATATCCCTACTTGATGAATAAGGTTAATGGCGGTAAAAATATCGTTAAGAGAATGCGATCGCCCACAAATTTTTAACAATTCTTCCTGAAATGCTTGTACACCTAAACTCACCCGATTTACCCCAATACTTTTGTATCCCTGAAACTCTTCTAAAGTAAAAGTACCTGGGTCAATTTCCATGGATATTTCTGCTGTTGAAGCTATGGGAAAATGTTGATTTATTGTCTTTAAAATCCTTTCTAATTCTTGCACAGGTAATAAAGAAGGAGTACCCCCACCAAAAAACACAGTTTCCAGTGGTTTTTCCCCAACTGGACTAATTTTAATCTCCTGACATAAAACATTCACATATTCTGTGATTGAACCAGCATATTTACTTTTTGCTCCATCCCCTAACACCGAAATGGGAAAATCACAGTAATAGCATCTCCTTTTACAAAAAGGAATATGAACATAAGCAGCAAGAGGGAATTGAGTCATTAATATTATCCTTTCCTGAATATAGATTGAGATTAATCATGGTATATATAGAAAATCATCTAAACAACAGTTAGCACCTTCTCGTATTCTTCTTCATTTACTTGCCAAGCATCCCAAACATCAACTTTTTGCTGAAGATTTAGCCAAAGTCTATGACCATTACCTAGAGCTTTACCAATTCTAATTGCTAAATCCACTGTGATTGGTTGTTGACCTTGAATAATTTCATTTACTGTTTGCTGAGATATGCCCAAAATTTCTGCAAATTGCGTCTGAGTAATTTCTAAATCATCTAGAATATCTGCGATAACTTCACCTGGATGTACTGGTCTTTCTGGTCGAGCTTGAATTATATTTTGCCTCATTATTAAGATTTCCACTTACAAGTTTTTTAGGTTTTTTCTGAGTATTGATTAAATTAACATATCATTTTAATGATAATCTTCAAGATTGACATCATAAGCATCACCCTCTTCAAAGAAGAAAGTAATCCGCCAATTTCCTGATACTTTGATTGACCATGTTCCTTTTTGATTTCCCTTTAATTCATGCAAATCATATCCTGGTAATCTAATATCTTCTACCACGAAAGCTGAATCTATTACTTCAAGTCTGATTCTTATTTTCTTGTTTAAGTTTTGAGGAACTCCTTTATTAATATTTTCTTTGAACAGTTTTTCTAGGGCTTTACTTTTAAAACTTTGAATCATCCCTTTTGTCTCCTGCTTGTTCTACCTTGAAGACGCACACAATTTTCTGGGTTGTGATATTTTTCATTATTATTAGGGTATAAAATATGGAGTAGAAAATGTAAGAAAAACAATACTTATCAGCTCAGTTTCCACTTTTGAATTTATTACAACCTCTAAACAGACTGATATAGTCTTCAAAATAGGGAAAAAACCGTAATAAAATGAGAAGAGCCAAGAGTCACAGCAGCAAGGAGGCAGAAGATATAATATAAAAATCTAGCAACCTTTAACTCAAAATAGGATGAAAACAATGCTTGATGCCATCATTATTATGTTATTCGTCATCGCGGGAGCAGGAGTTGGTTTTGAGAGTATCGACTTACTCCCCAACCCAGTTTTAGAGCAAGTCTCTAATATTCAAGCTTTACGCTGGCTAACTGGTGGTTTTACCTCAATTATCGGTTTAGCCCTGGGTTTAGTGGCGCAAACAACCTATCGTCGTCTAGAAGCTCGTGTGCGGAAAACCCCCATTGAAATCATTCTCACACGGGCTGTAGGCCTAGTTATGGGCTTATTAGTGGCAAACCTGATGTTAGCGCCCATTTTCTTACTCCCCATCCCCAAATACTTTGCCTTTATTAAACCCATCGGCGCAATTTTGGGCAGTGTGATGTTTTCTTATTTAGGTGTCAGTCTGGCTGATACTCATGGGCGGACTTTTTTACGCCTCATTAACCCTAACAGTATCGAAAGTATGTTAGTCGCAGAAGGAATGCTCCAACCTGTGACTCCTAAAATAGTCGATACTAGCTGCATTATCGATGGTCGCTTAGAACAATTGCTCGATACTGGGTTTATTGAAGGGCAAATACTTGTTCCCCAATTTATCTTAAACGAGTTGCAGCAATTAGCTGACGCAAGTAACGACCAAAAAAGAGTTCGCGGGCGAAGGGGACTAGATATTCTCAACCGAATGCAAGAAGCTTATCCAGAAACAATTGTCATTCATACTGCTGACTATGAAGATATTACCACAGTGGATGCTAAGTTAATCCATTTGACCCAGGAAATTAACGGCACGCTCTTGACTAATGACTATAACCTGAGCAAAGTAGCCCATTTGCAGAAAGTCCCCATTCTCAATATCAATGATTTAGCTCAAGCAGTACGTGCTATTTATCTGCCAGGAGATAGTATCGATCTGAAAATTCTCAAACAGGGTAAAGAGCCTACCCAAGGCATTGGCTATCTCCAAGATGGTACTATGGTAGTGGTAGAAGAGGGCAGCAATTATGTGGGTGGAGAAGCACGGGTAATAGTCACCTCTTCCTTGCAAACTTCCGCAGGTAGAATGATTTTTGCCAAACCCAATGCTTCGGCAATTGCTTCTTGACTTATGACTTCACCGTTATTATTGTAGGGGCGGGTTTCTCAGCGCACCGCACAATTATCAAAACCCGCCCACTCCTTTATATGGTGATTTAAATACTACCTCGGCACCAATTCCCAGGTATCTTGGCGACGTAAAGGTGCTTGAGAGAGCATTTCCAGATTTGCCGAACCTGTACAAAAGGCAGCAATTTTCAATTCTTCAATCAAAAGGGCAAATTTAGCATACACTGTCTGGGCTTGATTAGTTGCTGGAGAAAGTAGGGGAGCGGCACTACCGACTAAAGTTGCTCCCAAGGCGATCGCTTTTGCAGCATCTACCCCAGTGCGTATCCCTCCACTGGCAAAAATTGGAATTTCTGGTACTGCTTTTCTCACTTCCATCAAGGTTAAGGCGGTGGGAATACCCCAACTGGCAAAACCATGGGCGATCTGTTTCCGTAGCGCATCTGTTTGGCGATAGGCTTCAACCTCGCTCCAACTTGTCCCCCCAGCACCAGCAACATCAATGGCTGCCACACCACAATTAGCTAAACGACGAGCCACACTGGGGCTAATACCATTACCTACCTCTTTGATAATTACAGGCACTTCCAATTGGGTCACAAGCGACTCAATTTTTTCATAGAGATTACACCAAAGGCGATCGCCTCCTGGTTGTACTGCTTCTTGGAGTGGATTGAGATGCAAAATCAAAGCATCTGCGGCAATCATTTCTACCGCTCTTCTAGCTTCATTTACCCCATAACCATAATTTAACTGCACCGCCCCCAAATTTGCCAAAAGTAAAATATCTGGAGCTACTTTACGCACTTGATAAGTATTTGCCAAATTACTCTGTTCGAGCGCCGCTCTTTGAGATCCCACTCCCATCCCCACTCCCAGCGCTTGTGCAGCTTCCGCCAGATGAAGATTAATTACTCCCGCCGACTCTGTACCCCCAGTCATGCTACTCATTAACAAAGGTGCTTGTAATTTTTTCCCCCAGAGAGTGAGACTTAAATCAATTTTATCTAAATCTATTTCTGGGAGAGCCTGATGCTCAAAGAAAAACCGTTCAAATCCTGTTGTAATGCCTTTACCTTGAACATCTTCAGAGAGTACTATATTGATATGGTCAGCTTTTCTGGTTTCTGTATTTTCTGGCATAATTCCTTTGATTTTATCAGTGTTCATCTAGTTACTTTTTTGGATAATTTAGCTTAGGTAATTAATAACAATTCAAAAAGTAAAAAAAGAAGGGATTGTTAAGCTGAAACCCATTTAACTTACATTGATTTTTTTCCTAATAAATGAGCCTTAACTGCTCACACTTCCAAGAAACTATATTGAAAAGTTTTATCGAGCAGCTTTGATGAGGTTTTCAAAAATATACCTCTCCTATTGATTGAATTTATTAAATTAATTTTAAGAAGTGAACTTAATGGGTGGAATTTAAAACACTATGCTAATAAATATTTAACCATGGCGAATCATTTTGTAGCGCGAGGTACACCCCATCAAATAATCAGTAATTGATCAATTTTAAAAGCACTGTATCTGGCTACCATCACCCTTATAATTTATTAGTAGTAAAAGTAATTCAGAAATTGCCCCTTGCCTTTTACCCCACATTCAGTATTTACTTCAGCATTTTTTAGTAATCTCAAAAAAATCTTAAATCAAGCATAATAACTAGACTAAAAGCAATCAAGAGAGTCTATCATAAAGTAAGTATCAGAAAAAACCTCTCTCTATTATGCGTTTGCTCCAGTCTCAGAATCAATACCCAGACTGTTTATCCCTGGAATTAACAGCCATTCCACTCTTACTGACAGAAGAGTTTGACCTCTATTTAACTATCCACTTTAATGAACAGTGGGAGCAACTACTTGATGGTCGTCTCAAGTTTGGCATCAAAAAAGGTACTCTGAAACTGACTTTGGAAAATAGCGAAATAGAAGCAATTTCTGAGACTCTCGGTGACTCATTGGGAGTGAGTAGGGAAACAACAACCACTTGGGTTTTTCACTCCCAGCCTCCTGCCCCAGTTTTAAAAGGCTCTCTCCCACAGGCAAAATTGGGAAAAGTTAAGGTAAAAGAACAACTATATAAAATAGCAGCAAGTTTTGTGATTGAAGCTGCTGATATCTCTGTAACCGACACAGAGGAGTTATGGCGACATGATCTGAGCCCCAATAAACATGGAGTTTTGGAAAGATATCTGGCTATTTTTCTTCTGGAAACTAAATTAAAACCTTATTTGAGTCGTGTAGTTTTGGGATCTGAGGGGTTAAAGTCTGAAGCAAGTTTACCAGACAAAGAGATAGCAGCATCAACAGCAGCAAAAGTTCAAGCCATGATCCAGAGTATCTATACTGCCAAAACTGAAGATTTTCTAGAGTTAGTCAAGTTGGCAAATCTGAATATTATGACAGATTTTGCTGGGGGGAACCTATTGGCAGCTGAATTAAGTGGAGTGGATCTCAGTGGTGCAAACCTAGATCAGGTAAATTTCCGAGGGGCTAATTTAACAGATGCTGATTTGAGTGAGGCAAATTTATCTTATGCTAAATTTAGTGGTGCAGATTTGAGTGGAGCTTATCTAGAAAATGCCAATTTAAGCAATTCAGACTTACACCGTGCCAGTCTAGCATTAGCTAACCTCATTGGTGCAGACTTAACTGGTGCAAACCTACAAGAAGCAAATTTGAGTAATACCAGTTTAAGCCAAGCACGAGTAAGAGGCGCTCGATTTGGGAATAACACAGGAATGTCTGAGGAAATGAAGCTTACTCTGGAGGAAAGAGGCGCAATTTTTGCCCCTTGTTGAAAGTTCAGGCAAAGGTGGTAAATCGAGAAACAAGAGAAATTATTTTCAGGTTGCCTCACCAAATCCTGAAAAGTGTTAAAGTGAAAGGGAAGGGCACGTAGCTCAGGGGATAGAGCACCAGATTCCGGTTCTGGGTGTCGGGGGTTCAAATCCCTCCGTGCTCGTTAGATTGAGCTTCAAGCAAATTCAAGGCGATGGCCGCAGGCCTTGCCCCTTGGGCAATCGCCCCTTCGGGAAAAGGTTGTGCTAGTATCTGGATAAACTATTCAAGTTTACGCAGCACAATGGGCAAGGTTCTAGTCTTAAACGCCTCTTATGAACCGCTCAATATCACCAGTTGGCGAAGGGCGGTAGTCTTGTTACTGAAAAACAAAGCAGAACAACTCGAACATGATGATCAATTCATTTATCCCGAATTTCCATTACCTACGGTCATCCGATTGCTTCATTACATCAAAGTTCCCTATAAGGAAATTCCTTTAACCCGTCGTAATATATTGGAACGAGATGGCCATGCTTGTCAATACTGTAATTACAAGGGAGACCAGCTTACCTTAGATCACGTAGTCCCTCGTTCCCGCGGCGGCGGCGATAGTTGGGAAAACCTAGTCGCAGCCTGTGTCCGTTGTAACGTAAATAAAGGAAATCGTACTCCAAGAGAGGCTCAGATGAAACTGGCGAGGCAACCGCGCCGACCTTATAGCAGCCTGCACTTTGAAATTATGAAAAATACAAAAGGGAATCTCAATCAGGAGTGGAAAAAATATGTGATTGGTATCCAATAACCCTGCTATCAGCTATAGCAGGGTTATTCGTTGTTATTTTGAAGACAAAATAGCAAGTTTGGTAACAATTAAGCCAGCCATGAAAATGATAAACTTTAATAAAACATTTCTTGAATGTTTAGATTTTCCGTAGTGAAGCGCTAATTTATTTGAAGCAAAATATGGAAGCAAATAATCACAATAGTTTTTTAGCAGAGGAAGCAGGAGTTGCCATTACTGCAGATGAATCAAAGAAAAAGTCAGGGAATGGTTTATCATTTCAACCCCAAATAAATGCCCTGCAAAAAACTTTAGCAAACCATAGAGGAGAGCGTCAAATTATTGTGATTCAGGATTTTCCTGACCCTGACGCTCTCTCTAGTGGCTGGGCTTATCAATTGATTGCTGAACAATATGAAATTCAATGCGATCTTGTCTATGCAGGAACTCTTTCCCATCAAGAAAATATTGCTTTAGTAAAGTTAACAGGTCTTCGGGCTAAACGCTGGGGAGTACCAACTTTAAAAGAGCGTGATTTTTCAGTCTATCAGGGTTGTGTATTGGTAGATAATCAGGGAACTACTAGCCAATTAATGCCTTTGGTGAAACAGGCAAATATCCCCCTGGTGGTAGTTATTGACCATCACGCAGAACAGGGAGAGCTCGAGGCAGAATTTATTGATTTACGTCCTGGAACTAGGGCAACTGCTACAATTTTGACTCAATATATTCAAGGGGGTATGTTAAAACTTGATAGTAATAATGATACGCATATTAAATGCGCTACGGCATTGATGCACGGTTTGCGTTCTGATACAAATAATTTGATGCAGGCCCAACAAGAAGATTTTCTGGCAGCTAGCTACCTTAGTCGCTTTTATGATTCCCAGTTATTATACACGGTTTTGCAGTCGGCACGCTCTCGGAGAGTCATGGAGGTGATCGAGCGATCGCTGCGACACCGCCTGATTAAAAATAGTTTTTCTCTTGCTGGGGTCGGTTATTTACGCTATGATGATAGAGATGCTATACCACAAGCTGCTGACTTCCTCTTGACCGAAGAAGATATCCACACTGCTCTAGTCTATGGCATTGTTCACGATGAAGAAGACGAAATAGAAATAGTTATCGGTTCTCTGCGCACTAATAAACTAACTCTAGATCCAGATGAGTTTATTAAAGAAGCTTTTGGTCAAGATGCTCAGGGGCGCTTTTTTGGCGGTGGACGGTATATGGCTGGAGGCTTTGAAATTCCTGTGGGTTTTTTGACTGGTTTTAATGATAATTCAGAATATACTAAGCTGAAGTGGGAGGTTTTTGATCTGCAAATTAAGCAAAAGCTCTTACGTTTGGTTAATCCTGATGATGATGTAATTCATACAGATTAGAAATTTTTAGTCTATATCTTATGAAATAAGCTATAGATATATTTAAGACTAATGTTTGATTAACATTAAAAACATCATCTTGGCTAGATCTCGATACACTCTCTGTGCGTAACTTCATGGCGATAGCGAAACATATCTTGCAGTCGGGAGTTCACCCACCAACCCAAAAGTAACTCCACCAACCAGCCGCCAGGGAGAGCATATTCTATGGAATCTGTCAAATTAGTTTTACCATTTTCCGCCACAAATTGATGGCGATGGAGCCAATATTTCATTGGCCCTTCTATCTGTTGATCAACAAATAAGCGATATTGTTCATATTCTGTGTGACGCGCCACCCAACGCACTGGAATAGGGCCTAGGAAAATGCAAAATTCCGAAATTGCCCCCACCTTTAGCCCTCCTTCCCTACGAATTATCTTAACTGGTTGCCAGGGAGGAGTAAGTAATTGCAAAATATCTTCTCTTTCGTGGAAGCTCCAGACCACTTCTATGGGAGCATTAATGAGGGTAGAATAGTCAAACTTAAGCATTGTTATACTGTAATGATGGTAAGAAAACTATGATGAGATTATGGTTTTTGTAAAAATTTTGGATTATCCCTGATCAAGCAAGGCCGATGATTCCCGACTGCTTTACCCAAAGATAAACCCATCATTGATAACTGATAAAACTCTGAGCCCAAATAATGCAAAAAACTCAAATCTTAACCTGATAAAGTATATTTAAAATTCCTCTTTTGTTTGGCAACCAAACCCTTACGGACTATTCACTGATTTAACTATTTGCGGCAAATCAAAAATCAACTGAGAAACATTTGCTGGCTCTATTGCTTGCAACTCTTTTAACAACCTGTTACTTTCAAATACCAAATTAGACACATCAATTCCCTCATATTCAGGTTGATAACCATGAAGTCGTCGCACCCCCTCCCCCAGCAAAATCACCGCACCCCGCCAGTTATGATTTCTCAAGTGGTAGCAAGCTACAGCAATTTGCAGAATCCCTTGAAAAAAAGTCCGATCTGGCTCTGTAGCTTCCATCCACAGAGCCTCTAAAGTATCATGGCAGGGGTAAAACTCCTGTTGATTAAACTGCTCTACCCCTTGCCAAAAAGCTGAAGGTAACATAAGCTAACTATTAGCAGCCATGCTCGAGCGCACAGCGATAATTTCTTCCATGGAAATTTCCTGTTGTTCCCCAGCAAACTCATTATCAGGAGTTATAAATAACATACAGTGGCATTCTTTACGCTCCCGCATCGGTACACAAGGGCAATTCCAGAAACCATTCTTTACTTCTGCCTCTTTATCTTCGTAGTGACGACAAGGACATAGAGGAGCGCCCAACTCTTCTTTATGTTTTGCCAAGCCTTCAATTACTACCGCAGTTACAGAAGTGTCAATACAAAAGTAGGTATCAGTACCTTTAGCGTACTGCTCTGCAAAACTTTTCATTACTTTGAGATTTTTATCAGTTTTTGTCTTGTCAGTTGTTTGATTCATGGAGTTTAAGTTGAGTTCTACTTTACTATTCTATTTAGCCTACCAAAAATAACCTAGATGCCAACATTTATTTGAGAATTGACTTTCAAGCTCATAAAATTATTTAATTGTCAACTAATTTTAATATTTATTTACATTTTCCATGTTCAAAAACATCCTCTCTCTCTTTTTAAAAGAAAACTGCCCTCTGTGTCAACGTCCAGCAGATGAGATCGTCTGTAAATACTGCCAGAAGCAACTAGAAAGCTGTAAGTTAAGCAACAACAGCCAATATTGGCAAGGAGAATTACCCCTGTTTGTCTGGGGAGAATATGAAGGAAAACTCAAAAGAGCGATCGCCAGATGCAAATACGACAACCACCCAGAATTAGGCGAACTTCTGGGATACTGGTTAGGAAAAGAGTGGCAGTCTGCACCAGTATCCCGTAAATTGAAACAATTTACCGTTGTCCCCATACCACTCCATCAAAAAAAACTAAAGGAAAGAGGATTTAATCAAGCAGAAATAATCGCCAGCAGTTTTTGTCAAATAACAGGAGCTAAATTACAAGCTGCTGGGTTAGTAAGAGTAAAAGCAACCAAAGCTATGTACGGGTTAAAACCAAAAGAGAGAGAGGAAAACCTTAAAAATGCTTTGGCTTTAGGGAAAGACTTGCAAAAAAAAACGCCCAATTCTGTATTAATAATAGACGATATTTATACAACAGGAACAACAGCAAAAAATGCAGCCCAAGTATTAAGAGAAAAAGGGATAAAAGTAGTAGGCATAGCAGCGATCGCCAAACCTATCGTTATTTAATATTTTTTTAAAATTAATATAGTAAAGTTCATTGGGCATTCATGGCTCACCAAAGCCATTAGGGGTTGATTAATTTGAAAAGCTTAACATAATCAACAATAAGAGGTTGAATAGAAAAAAGTGTTTCAGTAACCAATTCTTGCTTTTCAAGGAGCGATCGCTCGTATAAAGATTCTAATAATTCTATAGGAATAAGGTAATTTGGTAGCTCTAAAGTTGAGAAAATTTGCTCAATTGATAATGGCTGTTTTGCCTGAGCTAACTTAACCATAACTTGATTTTCCCAATCAGATAAACGAGAAAAAATATCATCAATAATTACTCCTATTTGTTCAAAAATCAGATAGTTGGTTTTAGTTAAAATCTGGTTGGAAGATAAACAATGTTTTTGCAGCTTATGCCTCGCTAATTGAAGAAACAAAGGATTGCCTCCATAGAGTTCAATAATACTATCCCATTTCCATTCTGTAGGGAAACCTTGATCTGTGAGAATTTTCTGAGCAGAATCTGGGTCTAAACCTAATATTCTAAAAGAACGAACAGGATGATTTGTACATTCTAAAAGCTGGATTTGTGGGGGTTTTTCCCTGCTAGTCAGTAATAAACAACTTTGATGATTAACCTCTCCTACTCGTTTAAACAGACAACCGTAATTTTCATAATTAGCTAGATATTGGCGATCGGGTCCTTGCAGCTTCTCAACCCCATCGAGTACCACTAAACAGCGATGGGAATAAAAAAAGTCCATGAGCTGGGAAATAACAGGTTTAAAAGTTGTTAGCCCTCTTCTAAGAGAGAAAAACTCAATCAGATCTGCTAAAAGTTCTGTGAGAGACGGTGGATTGAGCTCAAGAGTTCGCCAGATTACATATTCAAATTGACGCTGAACCTGAGCAGTAATTTGAGTCGCTAGTGCAGTTTTACCAATTCCTGGCATACCCAGCAAGGTTATGAGGCGGCATTTATCCTGTAATATCCAACTTTCTAGGGTAGCCAGTTCATAGGTACGACCATAAAAAACCGACACATCTGGCGCTTCTTTTAGATCTCTGTACAGTTTGGGAGCATAACGCTTCAGTGCTTCCTTGAAATTATTTTTGTTAACCTTTTCTCCCAAGGCGACTGAAAGTTTGTTCCATAACTCAGACCCTTTATTTCTGATATATTGCGGATTAAGGTGGTAATTAGTAGCCATCTCCGAGTAACTCTGGCCTTCCCAACTAGAATGGAAAATGTTTTTTTCTAAACTGCTCAAGTGCTTGCCACCACAAGTAAACACTGCTAAGTCGGCAAGATTTAAGCCTTCTTCTCCCTTCATAAGTTTTCCTATCTAATGTGCTATTCATTATTATTCCCAGAAAATGCGGATTTTTTACACACATTTGACGTGACAGTAGCCAGCTCTAGGCGATCGCCACTTTTGTTTTGCCCCAAAATGTCACCTGACTTTTTGTGACAAATAAAGAAAACAGCTTTTTGGGACGGTAAAAGCTATGTATGTCAAGGCGTTGCGGAAATCAGACCTAGGTGACAAAATTCCTGACATTTAGCTCTTGACAATTCCTTAAGGATTGTGTTTAACTTTAATTATGGGTTTTTTCAAGCAATCCAAAAACACAAAAGAAAAAAAAATATGGCTGATATACCTGGAACTATTGTGAATGATATCCTCATCGGAACTACTGGTGATGATTTAATTCGAGGTTTTGAAGGAGATGACGCAATTTTTGGTAATGGCGGTCTAGACAGACTGTTCGGAAACGATGGAGATGATAGTATCCTTGGTGGTTCGAGCTTTGATAGGGTCTCGGGCGGTAATGGAAATGATTTCATTGATGGTGGAAATGGAGGTGACGCAATCAATGGTGGAGCAGACAATGACCTAATTTTTGGTGGAATCGGTAATGGGGCAGATACCATATTCGGCGACACAGGTCATGATACTCTCTTGGGTGAAGGTGGGAATGATTTAGTTGTTGCAGGAGAAGGAGATGATAGTCTTGTAGGAGGTACTGGTACAGATGAACTTCAGGGAGACGATGGTAACGATTTAATTATTGGTGGTAATGGATTAAACTCCAATGACAATGACTCGCTCTCTGGTGGAGAAGGGAATGACATCCTTTTAGCAGAGGCTGGCAATGATGTAGCTTTTGGTGAAAATGGAAATGATCAGTTGTTCGGTGGCGATGGAAATGATGAGTTGTTCGGTGATGATGGCAATGATAGTATATCTGGTGATAATGGAAACGACACTTTAGATGGCGGTGCTGGTATTGATTCACTCAATGGCGGACTAAATAATGATACATACATTATAAATGACAGTTCTGATCTGGTCAATGAAGGTTTAAATCAAGGGACGGATGTAGTGAAATCTTCTGTTTCCTACACTCTTACAGCTAATACAGAGAAGCTATTCTTACAAGGTAGCTCAAATATTAATGGTATAGGAAATACCCTGAGTAATGTAATTCAAGGTAATAAAGGGAATAACGTACTAAGTGGCTCCAATGGCAATGACCAAATCAAGGGCTTCAATGGCAACGATAGCATTAATGGCGACAACAATAATGACAAGTTAGAAGGTGGTTCAGGCAATGATGTAATAAATGGTGGTTCAGGCAATGATATACTGAAAGGGGACGCTGGGAACGATATCCTGATTGGTGGGGTAGGTACTGATATTATCTTTGGTGGTTCAGGCTTCGATGGATTTCAGTTTAATTCTAAAAATGAAGGGATAGACATTGTCCAAGATTTTAATCCCGCTCAAGATCTGTTTTTGTTTAAGAGCTCAGGATTTGATAACATTACAAGCTTGGATAACACGCTGTTCTACACACAAAGCACGGGTGAATTGTTCTACGATCGAGATGGAACTGGTAACTTCTTTGCGCCTATTCAGTTGGCTGTACTTCCTACCAATCCAATCATTTTTCTTGAAAACTTTGTCATCATATAATCTAATCTCAACAATTAGCTAGTAGGTTTGACAAAGCAAAAAGCAGCTCTGAGCTTTTAGCTTAAGTTAATTAACAGTTTTCCTCTCTAAATGTGCTATTCATTAGCTCTATATGGAGTAAAAATCCTGTAATTTTCGCAAATTTAACTAAATCAGCTTCTAGTTTAAACTCAGGCTGATTTTGAAGAGATTCTAAAGCTGTGGGGTAGAAATAATCTAAAATTCTGGCTAGATAAATATCAGGAATTTGTAAATCTAACAATTGCTCTTCAGTCTCCAACCTTAACAATTCATGCCAATATTCATCGGGAATCAACCATTGTTGTAATTGCTTTTCTGATAATAGTCTGTTTTCTGCTCTTGTTGCTACATCATCTTCTGGCTTATCGGGCAAAATAATTTCAACAGAGTGGTCTAAATCATCATATTCCTGGATAATTGATAATTTGTCGAGAACGATAATTACATGGATTTTCTCTAAATATTGATTATACGAGGCAGTCCATCTCTAAGAGGAAGCCTGAGAAGTGTATTAATAACATTTAAATTTACACAAGCCAAACGCTTATGATTTATTCCTTTTTATTAAATATGATTCTTGATTATTTCTCAGTGTAATCAAATTTTTATATATAAAAACAAAGCCTCCTTCAAGATAATTATAGAAGGAGGCTTTATTGAAGATTAATCCTGGCATCGAGCTATTGTCCCAGTTAGCTACCCAACAAGTATCTTCGCCGCGGCAACGTTTCACTTTCGAGTTCGGGATGGAGTCGAAGTGGTGCCATTGCGCTAGAGACACCAGGAAG
>JADQBC010000142.1 GCA_016903655.1 Gomphosphaeria aponina SAG 52.96 = DSM 107014 | reverse complement strand
ACACAAATGATCGCACTCATGTCTAATGTTTGGACTTCTTGCAAGAGGTGTCTTTTTTTTCACAGTGTATTTGGAAAAAAAAAAATACAAAAAACTTTCGCACAGGGGTTGACGAATCCGCAAATATGAATTATACTGAAGAAAACCAAGAAAAAAGGAATCATGAAAGTGCGATCGCTTAACCACAAAAAAGGAGCTAATTAAATGCCAGCAATTTTCAAAGTTACTGAATCCAGCGATAATGGCTTAGGTAACACAGTAGGTTCTCTCAGTTGGGCTATTAAACAAGCAAACCAGACTCCTGGAGCAGATGAAATTGAGATTACAAATGATGTCAGGCTCAATTTAGACCCCAGTTTAAAGCGGATGCAAACCCTGATTAATAGTGATATTGTGATTAAAGGTGGGGGGCATAGCATTAGTGGGGACAATGATAATGATGGAGTATTGGACACTAACGGAGAAGACCGCCCCATCCTCTTTATTAAATCAGGAAATGTGACGCTTGAAAACCTGACTTTAGACAATGGAGTAGCGAAAGGAGGAAGTAGTAACCGAGGTGGCGGTGGTGCAGGGATGGGCGGTGGCTTATTTATGTACTCTGGCGCTGTCACTCTCAGAAATGTGGTTTTTAACAATAACATAGCTCTTGGCGGCAGTGGTGGACTACCAGGAAGCGGCGCTGGCGGTGGTATGGGCGGTAGTGCTTTTGGTTATGGTGGTGCCAGTCTGTTTCGGAATAGTTATTCCAGTTACGGTGCTTATGGCAGGGCTGTTTCATTTTACGTTTGCAGTTAAATAGATTATCTATTTTGATCAGCATATTTTAAATTAAATACTTACATAACTAATTTTTAGAAATCAATGCTTAAGCTCATGTAGCTTTTAAAAAGTATAAAAGCAAGAATAACGATTTTTGTTAATTTTCCCCAAATTGTTAGAAATATAAGCCTGAAACCGTTAGATTTTAAGGGTTTTAAAAAGCCTTAAATTTTTAAATGAAACAGCCCTGCGGTGCTTATGGGGGTAACGGTAACTATGGTGGTTTCGGTTTCGGTGGTCGTGGAGCTGATAATTATAATTTTTCTTCAACAACTCCAGGCGGCTTTGGAGGCGGCGGTGGGGCTACCTCCTGGTATACGGGTGCGCCAGGGGGCTTTGGAGGAGGCGGCGGTGCAGGCAAGACTTATCAAGAGTATGGCTATTACAAACCTGGCTATTACGGACCTGGTTATTATTACAATGGCTATTATTATCAAGGCCCATATTATCAAGGCCCATATATTCCAGGCGACATTTTCCAACGTAGTGGAAAAGGTGGTTTTGGCGCAGGTGGCGGCGGGAGTGATGGAAACTTCCCAGGAGAAGTTGGGGGCTTTGGTGGTGGAGCAGGTAAATTTATCGGTGGCGGTGGAGCAGGCCTGGGAGGTGCGCTCTTTGTACGCAGCGGTAATTTAACCCTAGATAAAGTAGCCTTCAGTAACAATTCTGCTACAAATGGTACAGGGGGTGTAAACGGCCAAGGTATTGGTGGGGCTATGTTTATTATTGACCAAGGCGCCCAAGAGGTACAAACCACACAAGGTAACACCCAGGGAATGCCAGCAACCCTTGCTATTGTTAGTGGAACAGCAGGTTTTTCTGAAAATATAGCAACGAACAGTAATAACGATGTTTATGGTGGCGAAGTAACAAATATTGCCATTATTACAGGTACTGTCAACAATGATACCATCAATGGAACTGCAGGCAATGACCAGATTAATGGGTTAAAGGGTAAAGATCGGATCAACGGTTTAGCAGGAAATGACCTGATCAACGGCGGGCCTGGAAAAGATACCATTAACGGGGGTACAGGTATCGACACCATGTTAGGAGGTGCGGGCAACGATATCTATACTGTAGATCAACCCCAAGATGTAATCATAGAATCAGCAAATGAAGCTGAAGATGGTGATACAGTAAACGCCACTGCCACTTACACTTTACCTAATAATGTAGAAAACCTAAACCAAACAGGCACAGGTGCTATTAATGGAACAGGAAATGATTTAGACAATTCCCTCACAGGAAACACAGGGAACAACATTCTGGACGGGAAAGCAGGGAACGATATCATGGTAGGGTTTGAAGGCAATGATATCTATATTGTAGAGCAAGCAGAAGATGTTATTCGCGAGATAGCCAACGGAGGTACAGATACAGTCAGAGCCAATATCACCCAAACCCTAGCCAATAATGTAGAAAAGCTAGTTCAAACAGGCACAAGTGCTATTAATGGAACAGGAAATGCTATAGATAATTCCCTCACAGGAAATAGTGGGAATAACGTTCTCGATGGGAAAGCAGGGAAGGATACCATGGCAGGAGGGGCAGGAAATGATACCTATATCCTAGATCACCCAGATGATGTAGTAATAGAAGCTGCCAATGCAGGTACAGATACAGTCAACTCAAATATCGCCCAAACCCTAGGGAATAATGTAGAAAACCTGGTGCAAACAGGCACAGCCAATATAAATGGAACAGGAAATGCTTTAAACAATTCCCTCACAGGAAATAGTGGGAATAACATTCTCACAGGAAAAGCAGGGAACGATGTTTATACTGTAGGTCAAACAGGAGATGTGGTAGTAGAAGCAGTCAATGAAGGGACAGATACAGTCAACTCAAATATCGCCCAAACCCTAGCCGATAATGTAGAAAAGCTAGTTCAGACTGGCACAGGAAACATAAATGGAACAGGAAATACTCTAAATAATTCCCTCACAGGAAATAGTGGGAATAACGTTCTTGATGGGAAAGCAGGGAACGATATCATGGCAGGAGGGGCAGGAAACGATACCTATATCGTAGAGCAAACCGCTGATGTAGTAGTAGAAGCCGCCAATGCAGGGACAGATACAGTCAAGTCAAATATCGCCCAAACCCTAGGTAATAATGTAGAAAAGCTAGTTCAAACTGGCACAGCTGCTATAAATGGAACAGGAAATACTCTAGATAATTCCCTCACAGGAAATAGTGGGAATAACGTTCTTGATGGGAAAACAGGGAAGGATACCATGGCAGGAGGGGCAGGAAATGATACCTATATCCTAGATCAACCCGATGATGTAGTAATAGAAGCTGTCAATAAAGGGACAGATACAGTCAAGTCAAATATCGCCCAAACCCTAGCCAATAATGTAGAAAACCTAGTTCAAACTGGCACAGGTGCTATAAATGGAACAGGAAATACTCTAAATAATTCCCTCACAGGAAATAGTGGGAATAACATTCTCGACGGTGCGGCAGGAAACGATATCATGGCAGGAGGGGGAGGAAACGATAACCTCCTGGGTGGAGATGGAAATGACCAGCTTACTGGGAGTGCAGGAAACGATATCCTTACAGGAGGCGCTGGGGCAGATTGGTTTATTTTCAACGCCACCACAGACAGGCTAGATACTATTACAGACTTCAATGCTAGTCAAGGAGACCGAATCCGCATTAGTGCTAGTGGTTTTGCTGGTGGACTTGTACCAGGTGCTTTACCCAGTAGTCAGTTTGTTATAGGTACTGCTGCTACTAACACCAGTCACCGCTTTATCTATAACAATGGAGCATTATTCTACGATATAGATGGGTTAGGAGGAACAGCTCAGGTGCAGATAGCAACTTTAACAGGCGCTCCCACTTTAGCTGCTGGTAACATTGTATTATTTTAAGTCAGGCATAGGGTACGGCAATGCCGTACCTAAATTATGGGCGTTGATGAATTGATTACTCAAAGGTCGCAACGCCCACCCTACATTTTGAGTTATGAATTATATTGGTAAAAAAATACTAACCAAACTCAAACTCTCTGGCTACTCCTCGTGCATCTTAAACTTTATATACTTCAATTTAGGAGGGTGGGCAATGACAGCTTATTTTTGAAATTCTGACATTAACCAAGCGCCTACTTCACCATGATCTACATCCCAACTTTTTCGTAAAGCAGTTTCTAATGTTTTAATTTTTAAACCTGGTAATAAACAAGATTCTGTTATTTTTTCACTACCATTATTTTTCATGGCTAAAGCAATAATTGAACTGTTTTGCACATCAACTATCCAATATTCTTCTACTCCTAAATCTTCATAGATTAACCGTTTTTCTCCCTGATCATCCCTTATAGAAGTATCTCCTATTTCGATAACTAAATTAGGCGCTGGATATTGATCTAAATCAATAATTTTTGTCCCTCTGGGTATAGCTTTTGCATTTTTACCAATATAATATGATTGATCTGGTTGTATCTCTTTTATTCCTATTTGACGATAACTACAGTTATGATTACCATTTAACCGAATAGTTTTTAATGCAGCAAATAAATGAATAGCGTAACCAATAATTGAATCATCTCTTGCATGATCGTTACCTAAAGGAGACATTTCAATTCTTAACCTCCCTTGAGCATAATAACATTTTGCTTGGGCATATTCTGGACTTTCAACTATTGCTAAATATTCTGCCCAGGTAGCTTTTACCCAAGTATCTGTTAAGATTTTTCCTTGTAACTGAACCATTTTTTTTACTCTTTCAAGCCAATTTTATTAATTAAATATGGTGTAATGCTTGTCAATGTCTAGTATGTTAGAGATTATTTTTGAAATTCTGATATTAACCAAGCGCCTATTTCACCATGATCGCTTGTGCGACTTTTTTGTAAAGCGGTGGTTAAAATATTAATTTTTAAACCTGGTAATAAACGAGATTCTGTTATTTTTTCCCTACCATTATTTTTCATGGCTAAAGCAATAATTGAACTGTTTTGCACATCAACTATCCAATATTCTTCTACTCCTAAATCTTCATATATTAACCGTTTTTCTCCCTGATCATCCCTTATAGAAGTATCTCCTATTTCGATAACTAAATTAGGCGCTGGATATTGATCTAAATCAATAATTTTTGTCCCTCTGGGTATAGCTTTTGCATTTTTACCAATATAATAGGAAACATCAGGTTGCACCTCTTTAAATCCTGTTTTTCGATAGCTACAATTATCCTTCCCATTTAAGCGGATATTATTCACAGCAGTAAATAAACTAATAGCCTGAATAATAGTTAAATGATCGCTGGCATGATCATTACCTAAAGGAGACATTTCAATTCTTAACCTCCCTTGAGCATAATAACATTTTGCTTTCTCATATTCTGGACTTTCAACTATTGCTAAATATTCTGCCCAACTGGCTTTTACCCAAGTATCTGTTAAGATTTTTCCTTGTAATTGAACCATTTTTTACTCCTTAATGAGAAGAATAAACTTATAGCAAAGAGGGGAATAGTATTGACATTATCAAAATCTAAAACTTAATAATAGTAAGGGTTTTCCTTCTGCCTTCTGCCCTCTGCCTTCTGCCTTCTGCTATAGTAAACAAGCCATCAAAAAAGCTATATATATATATATATATATAGGGCGCACCTTTTCCCATTATCAGGCTAACATCCAAGGGTTATTTTTGTCAACCCCTGAAGAAAAAAAAGACCAGCGAGGCGATCGCTGGTAGATTTTCTTATTTGTTGTTGTTGAAGTCCGAGGAAATATAGAGCTGCACGTTCCCAAGCGCCAGCACTGAAAATCTCTTAAAAAATATTGTAGCAGAAGGCACAGGACTTTTGTTAAAAAAAATTCAAATTTTTGACCTAATCGTTACATTTGAGGTAAGACTTAGCTTTCTGGGGATTTCCCCATATAATACGTTCTTGTTTATAAATAGCTATGCCAGGTTTAGCCCCTTTAGGTTTATAAACAAACTTAGGTTGAGTATAAACAACAGGAACCAGGTCACTTTCACGGCCGCGACTATAATAGCCAGCTAGATCAGCAGCAAACTGTAAATCAGCATCATCAGGGAGAGAACCAGGGTTTAATCGTAACAGAACATGACTTCCAGGAATTTCCTGAGTATGAAACCAGAGATCATAATCCCCAGCGGTGCGAAAAGTAAGTTGGTCATTTTGGCGATTATTGCGCCCAATCCATAACTCAAACCCAGAAGGAGAGAAATAACGCAGTGGCTGAGAATCAGAAGTATTATTTTCACTACGATATTGTTGAGCTGTGAGATATTGTTGCTGAATTAACTCAGAGCGAATTTCATTGAGAGTTTGTAAATCTTCAGGAGAGGAATAAACATCCAACTGGCTGAGACTAGCTTCAACCTGTTCTAAATATTGAATTTCCGAATTTACCTCCTCCAAGAGAGGAACAACCGCATTACGAGCGCGTTTCAATTTTTGGTGTTGTTTATAGAGAAATTGAGCATTTTGCACCCCATTTTTTTCAGGGTTGAGACGAATAGTAACAGGTTGATCACTTGCAAAATCAGCCAAAGTAATAGAGTGCATACCAGGTTGCCATTCACAGAGATAGGCCATTAATAGATCAGCTTGCTCGCGGTAAGTATCTGCACCATCAGCTTGTTGGAGACGGTGAGTAAAAGTATTAGCCTTGAGGCGTAACTTGTTCAAGAGACTAGCGATTTTTTGGAGGAGTTGGTGACGCAGTTGTGTAAAACTTTGTTGATTTAGTTGGTTAGTATAGTAAGAATTAATGAGACTGTGGACATTTTCCGTAGCTTGAGTCAGACCCCAACCCAAAACAGTATAGCCAGTCATAGTTAAACCTGGAGTAAATTTACCATCATCGAGAGCTAGGAGCCATAGTTGCCAAAAGTAGAAAAGCCTTTGCCAATCAGAATCGGAGAGAGTTACAGTAGATTGAGCAGAGTCAAGATTAGCAGCTACAACCATGGAAGCAACCAGGGTAGGGCTTAAACCGCGATAACTATTGAGAAGTTGACTTTTTATGCCTGCTCCGATGAGACTCACTCGTTGTTGCCAACTGTGGAAAGACTCTTGGAGACTGGGGGTAGAATTAGTTAGTGGTGGGGGCAGTTCATATAACTGTCCTGTAAGAAGAGTACGAAAACTAGATTGAGACTCAGTGACTTGATGGGCTACAGTAACAATTTGGTGATCAGCATCAGTGAGAATCACATTGCTATATTTGCCCATAATTTCCACATAGAGATGCCAAAGCGGGGTTTCAGCAGGGCGTTTAGCAAACTGAAAATCTAAAACCCTTTCCCAGGGAGTAGTTGTTTCAATAGAAGTAAGAGCATAGCCACCCAACTGATGGCGTAACTGGTCACTAAAAGTAAAAGTATCACGAATGCGGGGAGGAGGAGCATCCAGACAAATTCTTGCCCCTTGAGGATGCCAACTAATAGTTAACCAACCCCGACGAGTCTGAGTACGGAGAGCCAGAGAAATAGTCAAGCGATCGCGCTGATATACCTGTTCAACCCGTGCTGGTAGCCAGTGAGACTGTAATTCCCCAACAATCGCCCTGAGAGTTGTATAGTCAACTTGCTGCATAACTCACTTGGGGTAAAAACCTCAAAAGCCAAATGTAGCTTTGATTATGATCCAGACTAAATATTTTCTCTAACATAAGGATTATAACACTGAAACTAAAATATACACCAAGTTGTTTATGGACATACAGCTAATTAACATTGGGTTTGGGAATATGGTATCTGGGAACAGGATCATCGCCATCGTCAGTCCCGATTCTGCCCCAATTAAAAGGATAATAACAGAAGCACGGGAAAAAGGGCTCCTAATTGATGCCACCTATGGCAGACGCACCCGTTCCGTAATCATTACCGATTCCAATCATGTTGTATCCTCAGCAATTCAGCCAGAAACAGTAGCCAATAGATTTTTGAGCAATAAAGAATTGCCAAATAATAACAATAACTTATAAATCAAACATGGACAAAGGAAGACTAATAGTATTAACAGGGCCTAGTGGAGTAGGAAAAGGAACAATCCTGCGATCGCTCCTCGAAAAACATCCAGAAGTACACCTATCAGTTTCAGCTACCACCAGACAACCCCGTCAAGGGGAAAAAGAGGGGCAAGATTACTACTTTGTAAGTCGCCAACAATTTGAGAAAATGGTAGCAGAAGGGGAACTATTGGAATGGGCAGAATATGCAGGTAATTATTATGGAACACCTCGCAGGGCAGTAGAAAAGCAAATTGAGGCCAGGAGGTCAGTAATTTTAGAGCTTGAAGTAGTAGGAGCGCGGACAATTAAAGAGACATTCCCCGACGCTTTGCGTTTATTTATCCTACCCCCAAGTGTAAAGGAACTAGAAAAGCGCTTAAGGGGGAGAGGGAAAGACTCAGAAGCAGCAATAGCCAAAAGACTGCAGCGCTCTTTAGAAGAAATAGCAGCCAAAGATGAATTTGATCTTGCTATAGTCAATGAGAATCTAGAAACAGCCATAAAAGAAATAGAAACAGCTATTTTTAGTAACTAAACCCTTGCCGTTGTTAAGATTAAAAAAGAAACTAAAAAGGCTTAGATTACATGATTCCTACAGTTATTGAAAGTTCAGGTCGTGGCGAACGCGCCTTTGACATATATTCGCGACTGCTGCGAGAAAGAATTGTGTTTCTCGGACAGCAAGTAAACGATGAATTAGCCAATTTAATCGTAGCTCAGTTGTTATTTCTCGAAGCAGAAGACGCAGAGAAAGACATTTACCTGTATATTAACTCCCCAGGGGGGTCAGTGAGTGCAGGGTTGGGAATATTTGATACCATGAACCAAATCAAGCCAGATGTATCTACCATCTGTGTTGGGTTAGCAGCAAGTATGGGGGCATTTTTACTGAGTGCTGGTGCTAAAGGTAAACGCATGAGTTTACCCAATTCCCGAATTATGATTCACCAACCATTAGGGGGAGCCCAGGGACAAGCTACAGACATTGAAATTCAGGCAAAAGAAATTTTGTATCTGAAACAACTACTCAATCTACATCTTGCAGCGCATACAGGTCAACCCCTAGACAAAATTGCCGAAGATACAGAGCGGGACTTTTTTATGTCAGCAGAAGAAGCGCAAGAATACGGTTTAATCGACCAAGTAATTAACCGTCGTCCTTCCGCTATCAATCCTCGAGTAGTAGCAACAGTGGGGTAAGAAAGTAACAGTTAGGGATTGGGTTGACTGGTTAAAAAATTGAGAAATTCCAGCAATTCATCATCAGAGAGATAGTGGCGCGATTTCTTGCCGTAAGTTTGCAGTAAGTAATCGCGCCCTTTTTCTTTAGTCCACCCCAAGCGTTTTAATTCAATGTCAGTTTTCGCAATAATTTCAGAAAAATCAATGGGAGCGCCTCCATTGGGCTGAGGTTGAGTAGTAGTTTCTACTGGATTTTCTGGAGCAACAATTTCAGTCTCCGAGAAGGAGGGAGCAGGAGTTATGGTATGGGGGAGAGTTGTTTGAGAGTCAGGGGAAAACTCCTCATCAAAGGAATAGGCATAATTATCTGATGAGGTGACCACTTCGGGAGTAGGTGCTTGAAAAGAAGCTGGAGGAGGAGGAGGAGCGGGTGGAAAACTCTTTTCCTCAACTTTGGTGTTGACAACAGGTTGAAGATCAGGGAGGATGATAGACTGGGTGGCAGAGTCAAGGTCAAGAATCGCCAAAGCTCGATTTCTAGCTTGGTCCTCCGCTTGTTCAACCGTTTCTGCTGCGGCTAAACCACTAGCTAGAGTTACCCCTTCGATTTGAACCAGAGTACGCACAATGTACTTGCCGTGGTCAATAGTCACTAACTCACTAATCAGACTACCTTGAGGATAATGTTTGCGAAATTGAGTCAACATATATTAATTATCAATTATCAATTGTTATCAGTTAGTTAAGAGATTATCTCTTAGGAAGATACTCGCTGATCACTGGTCACGATTCAATCGCCACTAACCATTTATGATAGATGATTAGCCTGAGTGTAACCTTGGAGCTCCATTCCTCAATTAATTTTCTTCAAAAAGGGGGAATGAAGTTGAGGTATAATGGTTCAGTAAGTTAGGCAAAAAAAGGGCGATTCTCCTCTTTGGCACAGCGTAGTAATATTTTAGGCTAATTCTGACCACCCTGAGAGTTAGTCACAAGCAAGATAAGATGATTCGCTCCAAAAATAATAGAAGCACAACAACAAGGAATAATTGAGATGGAATTTTCAATCGCTACACTGCTAAATCAGTTTACAGATGATAAGTTAGTCCCAGGAAAAGTATTAGAGAAAAAGCTGGGTTGTCAGGAAGAGGAAAGTGGTGAAAAGTTACAGATAGCTTTGGATGCTTTAGAAAGAATTGGGATTCTGACTAAAGAATTTGGCAAATATCGTCGGGTTTATGAAGAAGATGTGGTAGAAGCAAAATTGCGCTGCTCAAGTAAAGGATTTTGTTTCGCCATTCAAGATGAGGAAGGGGCAGATGATATTTATGTCAGGGAAAGTAATTTGAGTAATGCTTGGAATGGCGATCGCGTACTGGTAAAAGTGATCAAAGAAGGGAGTCGTCGCCGATCTCCAGAAGGTGAGGTAAAGTTAATTTTAGAACGTGCAAATCCTTCTTTGCTCGCACAGGTACGGAAAGATGATGGTGGTTATCGCGCAGTGCCTCTCGATGACAGACTGTTGTTTGAACTAGAACTTGATGAAAATGGACAAAATTTAGCAGCAGCAATTGACCATCTAGTTCATGTTACAGTTTTGAGATATAAAATAGCTCAATTACCACCCTTGGGGAAAGTAACTAGGGTTTTGGGCAGTGATGCGGAAGCAGCCGTAGATACAGATATAGTTTGCTGTAAACACGATTTACCAACTGCTTTTTCTCAAGAAATTCTAAACTTAGCAGAAAAACTGCGAAAAGAAATCCCCAATCTGTTAACAAAAGAGAAAAAAAATCGCCTGGATTGTAGAGAATTATTGACAATTACCATAGAAAAAAAAGCAGAAATTGAGGAAAATTTATGGGTAGAAAATGCTTTTACTTTAGGAAAAACAGAGGAAGGACATTGGCGCTTAGGTATTCATACAGTAGATGTAGCTGAATATATAGATGCAGACTCTTTGTTGGATCAAACAGCAAGAAAACGAGGAACTACTATCTATCTGAAAAAGATGGTACTGCCAATATTTCCCGAAGAAGTGGGGCGTTTAATTTCACTGCAACCAGGAAAAGATAATTTAACAATGTCGATATTTATTACCATTGATGAAACAGGAGAAGTGGTAGAATTTGAAATTCAACCAACAGTAATTAATGTAAATCATCAACTGAGTTATCAGCAAGTTCAGGAATTGTTAGGTATTGGTGCAATGGATGCAGAACTAGCACCAGCAGTAGAAATGCTCAATCAGCTATTCTTTAATGTGAGTCCTCTAGTGAAAGCACAGCGTCTCCAGCGGGGGGGATTTGAGATATCTTTGGCTGAGGTTGAATCATCTTTTAAAGATGAGGGGAGACTAGGAGCAATAGTTAGTTATTCTAATTTACCTGTATTGTCTTTATTGACAGACTTGCTGGTGTTGGCAGGAAAAGTAGTAGCAGACCACCTGAAAGCTTTGGAAGTGCCAGGAATTTACTGCATTCAGCCAGAACCAGATTGGGATGAGTTAGAAGATTTATTGAAGTTAGGTAATAATTTGGGACTGAATTTGGAGTTGGAATCAGAAGAGGAAGTTAGCCCCCATGATTATCAACGTTTGACTCAAGAATTTCCGAAAACAAATGCTAATCAGGTTTTGCAATATTTACTCCAATCAACTTTAAAATCAGTAAAATATAGCTCTTTACCAGGTTCTCATTTTGGTCTAGCATATAGTGATGGTTATACCCACTGTGTTAGTCCAGGACAACGTTATGTGGATTTGCTGATTCAAAGGATTTTGAAAATAGTCTTTGACCAGGGACGCGATCGCCGCCATGCTCGTGCTAAATTGGGTGTGGATCTTCACAGCAGCAGTTGTCATGGTAAAATTAATTGGAATGTTCTCCCCACTCAAATTCAAGAAGATTTAGAACTGGAATTGCATGAAATTATATCTCATCTAAATGACAGAGAAAAGATGGCAGAGGATGCTGAAGAGGATTTGGATGGTCTGAAGAAAGCAGAAATGATGAAAGAACGCACAGGTCAGGTGTTTACAGGACTAATTACTGGGGTTCAATCCTATGGTTTTTTTGTCCAAATTGATGACTTACTTGTGGAAGGCTTAGTCCATGTTAGCTCCCTCAAAGATGATTGGTATGAGTATCGTTCCCGTCATAGTTGTTTGGTGGGCAAGAAAAATCGCATTGCTTATCGACTTGGTGATACTGTGGAAGTGGAGGTAAAAAGTGTTGATTATTATCGCCAGCAAATTGATTTAGCTACAGTGGGAGGTGGCAGTATGGCTAGCAGTGAGGATTTGGAAGACGAGTAAAATTAATTTTCCCGCTATAGGATTATGATTATGGCGGGATTTTGTTCCAGATATACTGTGATTGGAATGATTAAATGAAAACTATGTACTGTGATTGGAATGATTAAATGAAAACTATTATAGGATTATGATTATGGCGGGATTTTGTTCAAGTCCATCTGCTGGGAGCATCGCAATCGGTCAATTGTAGTGCGAGCAGCTTGCTCGCTAACATAGCAGCAATGAGCAAGATGCTCGCATTACATAAGATAAAGGGGCTTTTAGCAGTAATCTAAAATCTTTGAAAATCTACTTGACATTAGTTAATCTAAATGCTATAATGGCACTATGAATAGATTTTAGTTGATAATGGACGATCTAATCTCAATCTCTAAAGCCTCCAAGCTAAAAGGGG
>JADQBC010000102.1 GCA_016903655.1 Gomphosphaeria aponina SAG 52.96 = DSM 107014 | reverse complement strand
GGATTTTATCTAGTAGATACAGAAATAGAAGAAGAAAGTTTGGATTAAGATTTAATTTAATCGCTGGGATTTATAATTATGAGTTAAAACTTCAACTTCTATTAGTAGAAAATAATTAGTTTCGCAAGAGGTCTAATATCAAAACCCGCCCCTACTCACTCTTACCCAATTTCTAAAACCTCGCATTGTTTGATTTCTCCCCATTGTGATTTCTCCAAATCTATTTAGGTGTTTTCCTGTTTTTTTGTAGGGGCGGGCCAGCGGGATAACCTAAGACTCACAACCCAGACTTAAATATCAAAACCCGCCCCTACTCACTCTTACCCAATTTCTAAAACCTCGCATTGTTTGATTTCTCCCCATTGTGATTTCTCCAAATCTATTTAGGTGTTTTCCTGTTTCTTTGTAGGGGCGGGCCAGCGGGATAACCTAAGACTCACAACCCAGACTTAAATATCAAAACCCGCCCTCACACACAAGTAATTTTATGTTTAAATTTGTTCTCTTACCCAATTTCTAAAACCTCGCATTGTTTGATTTCTCCCCGCAGTTTTACACCGATTCACATACTCAGGAATTACCTGAGTCAGAGGAAAATTCGGGAAAATAGAACTATTTTCTGTTTCTACATATTTCCCTTCTCTCAACACATTTATCTGTAACTTTCCTTTCTCAAACCGCCAAAGTTCTGGCACTCCTAAAGCTTGATAAATATTAGGATGGGTGCGGGAAGTAATATCAATTTCCAAAGCTAAATCTGGGGGTGGGTCAAATCTTAAATCTAACCTATCTTTCCCCCGTACTGCTGCTTCATTTTGGATATAAAAACAGTCATCTGGTTCTATTCCTTGTTTCATCAACTCATTTTTAAATGTAGTTGAACCCAATGGCCAAAAATCAATGTCTAATTCCTCTAAGAGAATCTCCACAAAATTACTGATAAATACTTTCTTGTTTTCATGTTCTGGTAATGGTGTCATAATTTCCAAAATTCCCTGATGATAAGCAATTCTAGCAGCACGATGTTCTCCCAAATCTGCTAAAATCTCTTCAAATTCTTGCCAGCTTACATCATGTAATAATATTCTTTGTCCTGGGGGAACAGTAAATCTTTTTAATTCCAATAACATGGTGATTTTTCCTTCTAAAACTTACGACTTTATAATTATTCTTGCCAAGCTTCACCACCTGGTAAATCTGCAAAACTTGCTTGCACAATTGTCAGCAATTCTTTCCCTGAATAAACATAAGTTAAATCTAGTAATTTTTGCGCCCTCGCCATAATTTCTTCCCCGTTTACCAACTCTTTTAATTGAACAGAATTATAAATTCCTCCCCTAACTTCAATACTTGCTTCAATAATAGCAGCTTCAAGAGCTTCTTCTAAATAAGGCAACCATTCATTTTCCTTAATATAATAAGACTTTTTATTATCTTTGAGATTAAGTTTATTGATTTGGCGCAAAGAATCAGCAATAGAAGCAGCCCAGGAATTAGTTAAACGCTGTTCTACTTGATTTTTTACTAAATGAACTATCATTCTGATTAAAAAAGATTCAATGTTTCTAATGATAGCTTGTTTACTCATTCCTTCTAAATCATCAATAATTGCTAAAGCATCCTCATAGTTTCCCGCTGCAATACTAGCTCTTAAATCAACTAATTCCTGTACCATAAAACCACCTCTTCTGTTACTCAGTCAGTCCCACAATTTGGGAAAATGTTAGTATGTCACGAGATATATTTTACCCCCCCCAGGGCTTTTTACGGTTTCGCTCATTGGTCTATTATTTTTTATAGCTTCGATAAGAGTTGATTAGCACAGTATTTAATAATGTTTATGAGTTACAAAAGGCGATCGGGCCCGCAAGTCCTGAGTCAATACTATCCTTTTTTCTGCTATACATCTCAAATCAAAATTTTTATCATTAATAAGCTGAATTGTGGTCTGAGTGCAACGATCTCTAACCCCAATTCCTCTGCATTTTTTTGTAATTATAAAACTAGATAAATTTTCTCCCTTTTTTCCAAGCTTTGAATAGATAATCTTCCATTTTAAACCACTATCTTGATACAATTGTTCCCATGTTAATTGCGAAATTTTCTTTAAAGTTTTCAATACAGCTAATGCCTCTTGTTTTTGTAATGCAAATAAATCTTCTTGGAAGATAGGATTATTTAGATCAAGTAATATTTTCTTCATAAAGATTTACTTTTGCTTCTAATTTTTCCAAATCTGAAACTTGAGGAGAATGATTAGCATTCCATTCCAATGCTCGATCTAATTTTTCTTTCAGAGGAGATTGATGCAACCATTCTTCATTAGGATAAGAATGAGTTAGCAATAAATTGGAAAATTTTTCCCACAATTGTCCCCATTGTTTTAAGTCAATAACAACTGCAGTTTTTTCTCCACTTTCATCCACAATAAATTGAATTACTTTCATAGTTGTTTGGGATAATTTGTTATTTAAGTTGCTCTCATCTAAACTAGAATTATATGGCAATAAGCACCAGATTTGTAGTAGGGGTTTTCATTTGACCCCCCCAGGGGGGGAGCTAGGGTGGGGTTAAAACAAAGGTGTCCCCACAATTTCCCCTTTTCCCTCAATTACCTCTCCTATTGTATAAGCCTTAATTTCCTGAGACTCAAACCAACTTATGGCTGATTTCACTTGCCCAGGAGGCACAATTAATACAAAACCAATGCCCAGATTAAATGTGTCAAACATCACTTTTTGATTCACATTTCCCGTATAAGCTAACCAAGAAAAAATTGGCGGAATTTCCCAGCTACCCACCTCAATTTTAACGGATTGATTCTTATTTAAACAACGGGGTAAATTTTCTGGCAAACCCCCACCAGTAATGTGAGCCATCCCCTGAACTTCCATCCCCGAACGTAAAGCAGCTAAAACTGGTTTAACATAAATTTTTGTCGGGGTTAATAACACTTCCCCTAAACTTTTACCACCTAATAACTCTGGGGTTGCATCCCAACTCAACCCACTTGTCTCAATAATTTTTCTGACTAAAGAAAAACCATTACTGTGAACTCCATTACTTGCTAAACCAACAGCAATATCTCCTATTTTTACTTGAGAACCATCTAACAGCTTACTTTTTTCTACAATACCCACACAAAACCCAGCAATATCATATTCTCCCAACTGATAAAAACCTGGCATTTCTGCAGTTTCTCCCCCCAGTAAAGCACACCCACTTAACCTACATCCTGCCACAATTCCTGTTACTACTTCTGCCAATTGTTGGGGGTTTAATTTTCCAGTGGCTAAATAATCTAAAAAAAATAAAGGCTCTGCTCCAGATGTAAGAATATCATTGACACACATAGCCACCAAATCAATGCCAACGGTATCATGGCGGTTGAGTGCTTGAGCAATTTTTAGTTTTGTCCCCACCCCATCTGTACCTGAAACTAAAACTGGTTCAAGATAGCCAGCGGGTAGTTGAAAATAACCGCCAAACCCCCCCAGTCCGCCTAAAACCTCAGCCCGATGGGTACTTTCCACCCCTTTGCGGATTTTTTCGACAAAAGAACGTCCCGCCTCAATATCTACCCCTGCTTCTTTATAATCCATCTGTTAGTCCTTTCTCCTTTTTCATTAGTCCCTAACCTATCCACCAATGGACCTCTTGCGAAACCGTAAAAAACCCCACCCCAACCCTCCTGTGCAGGTTCGGGGAGGGAGGATTATAACCAGACATTTCCCCCCCTTACCAAGGGGGGGGAGGGGGGGTTAACACTACTTTCGCAAAAAGTCTAATGACTAATTATTAGTATATTAGTTGGCGGTGCGTTACGCTCTTGCAACGCACCCACGAATTTTTGCTCCTGGAGGTTTTGGGTGCTACTGCTGAAAACAATTGCTGAGTTACGTTCTGAATTAAACAAAAAAAAAGAGAAAAAGGTTGGTTTAGTTCCTACTATGGGCGCGTTACATATGGGTCATCTCAGTTTAATTGAACGTGCTCGGGCGGAAAATGACCTGGTGGTGGTGACTATTTTTGTTAATCCCCTCCAATTTGCTCCCACAGAAGATTTAGAAAAATATCCTCGTCAGTTGGAAAAAGATTGTAATTTATGCGAAACTTATGCAGTTGATTTGGTTTTTGCGCCCACTGTTGAAGAAATGGGAATTGATGGAGAACAAACAACTATAGTCATGCCTCCATCCACTATGACTGAGGTTTTATGTGGTTCGTTTCGACCAGGACATTTTCAGGGGGTGGCGACAATTGTTACTAAATTGCTCAATATTGTTCAACCTACCACTGCTTATTTTGGGCAAAAAGATGCCCAGCAGTTAGCAATTATTCGCCGTTTGGTGGCTGATTTAAACATTCCTGTAGAAATTAAAAATTGTCCTATTGTCAGGGAAAAGTCAGGACTTGCATTGAGTTCCCGCAATCAATATCTTACTCCAAAAGAACGGGAACAAGCTTCTGTTTTGTTTCGCAGTTTAAATAAAGCTTTGGCTGCTTTTTGCCAGGGGGAAAATAATTGTGATAAGTTAGTAGAAATTGTCAAGCAAGAGTTAGGAAATGTTCCTCAAATTAGGATACAATATGTTGAATTGGTTCATCCTTTGACCATGATACCTTTAACAGAAATAGAAACAGAGGGATTATTAGCGATCGCCTGTTTTCTTGGTTCTACTCGTTTAATTGATAATCTTATGTTGCGCCAACCGATTATTGCTATTGATGGCCCTGCTGGGGCTGGTAAATCTACCGTCACTCGTCGTATTGCCCAAGAATTGGGATTAATTTATCTAGATACTGGGGCAATGTATCGGGCAGTTACTTGGTTAGTAATGCACTCTGGTATTTCTTTGGCAGATGAAGCAGCTATTTCCGCTTTAGTAAGTGAGGCAAAAATTGACCTTACTCCTACTCATGTCCAAATTAATGGGCACAATGTTACTAAAGCGATTCGCACTCCTGAAGTTACTGCCAATGTCTCCAAAGTTTCTGCCCAAGCAGCAGTGAGAAGTAAGTTAGTAACTTTACAAAAACAATATGGAGAAAAAGGAGGAATAGTTGCAGAAGGCAGAGACATTGGCACTCAGGTTTTCCCCGCTGCTGAAGTCAAAATATTTCTCACTGCAACAGCAAAAGAAAGAGCCAGAAGAAGGTTAGAAGACTTAAAAAATCAGGGACATTCTGAGGTAGATTTAGAACAGTTAGTTCATGATATTGAACAAAGAGATTATTTAGACAGTACCCGCCAAATTTCCCCCTTAAAAAAAGCAGTTGATGCTGTAGAAATTATCACAGATGGCATGAGTATTGAGGAAGTTACTAATAAAATTATTAGTTTATATCACCTGAAAATTTCTAGCAAGCCCGAATATGAAGCATATTAACTGATAACTGATAACTGATAACTGTCAAGCCGCCCTGAACTGATCTTGAGCATAGAGAACAGCTTCGTAATAATCTTTTAACTGACGAGTAGCAGCAGACCAACCCCAACGCTCCGCTTCCATGCGGGCATTTTGGCGGAGTAGTTCTCGTTCTGCAGGAGCCCCTAAAAGACGTTTAGTCGCTGCGATCGCCCCTTCAGGCTCTGCCGGGTCAAACATATACCCATTCACTCCATCAGTAACAATATCAGGAATACCCCCAGAACGAGCAGCCACCACAGGACAACCTGCTGCCATCGCTTCGAGTAAAACCAATCCCAATGTCTCAGTACGGGAGGGAAAAACAAAAGCATCAGCAGAAGCAAAAGCAGAAGCCAGTTCCCTTCCTTGAAGATAACCCACAAAATTAGTTTGTGTTCCTGCAAATTGTGCTACCAAAGCTGACCGTGCTGGCCCATCTCCCACTATGGCCAGACGCGCTGCTGGTATAGCCTCTAACACAGGTTTAATCCTCTCAATTTCCTTTTCCGCCGAAACCCGCCCAACATACAAAAGCAGAGGACTAGCTGGATATCCCTGAGACAAACGAATACGCATTGCCTCAGAAGCCAGACTGGGCTGAAACATTTCTGTATCAACTCCTCGCTGCCACAAATCCACCCGCTCAATCCCATGATTTTTCAACTCCTCCACCATGGCCTTTGAAGTACAGAGATTCAGGACTGCTTGATTATGACCCGCCTTCAGCAATTCCCACAATAATCCTTCAAAAGCTCCCAATCCATAATGGTGGAGATACTGAGGCAAATGGGTATGATAAGAAGCCACCAAAGGTATATTCATTACCTTAGCATAATATAAACCTCCCAATCCTAAAACCGCAGGGTTTACCGCATGAATAATATCAGGTTGAAACTCAGCCAAAACTTCCCCAATCCCAGGTCGAGGCACTGCTAATTTTAATTCTGGATATAAAGGAAGAGGGATACCTGACACACCATAAATTTTCGCCCCCTGATATTCAGTCAGTCCCTCATCTGGACAAATAACCAGCACTTGGTCTCCACCTCGCTGTAAATGTTCCACCGTATGGCGTAAGCGGGTAACAATTCCATCTACTTTAGGTAAAAAGGTTTCTGTGAATAGAGCGATGCGCATATCCTATTTTGTCAACAATATATATTTCCCTTGTAGGGGCGGGTTTAGAGAGCACTTGAGTATTAAATTAATTACCTTGAGCTCATTTCCCGTCCACTCCAGAATGACCCATAATTATCTTCGCCAGGAAACATGGGGCAAAATTTGCTTTTTATCAACACGCTGTTTATATTTAGTAGCGAAGTTGAGCAAAGAATCAAGAAGGGAATCACACAGATAATGAGGTTGAAGACCAAGGTCAAGTAATTTAGTATTTTTGGCGTTAAAATAATGGTCTTCTAACTCTACCCTGGGGTTATCGAGATGATTAATTTCCACATTTAATCCCATTGCCGTCCCTGCTTTCTTCACCATCAGCGCCAAATCCCCCACACTGAATAGTTCCGTAAACTGGTTAAAAACCCGAAACTGTCCTGGTTCAGCAGGATTAGCGATCGCCAGTTCCATACAACGCACCGTATCTCGAATATCCAAAAACCCCCTAGTCTGACCCCCTTTCCCATACACCGTCAGCGGATGACCTATGGCCGCTTGAATACAGAAACGATTCAAAGCTGTGCCAAAAATTCCATCATAATCAAGACGGTTAATTAACAGCTCATCCATGCCCGTTTCTTCTGTTAATACACCATACACCACCCCTTGATTCAAATCCGTCGCCCTAATGCCCCAAATCTTACAAGCAAAATGGATATTATGGCTATCATGGACTTTACTCAAGTGATAAAAACTGCCTGGTTGTTTTGGATAGGGCAAAGTATCCTTGCGGCCATTATGTTCTATAGTGATATAACCCTCTTCAATATCAATATTGGGAGTACCATATTCACCCATAGTTCCCAGCTTCACCAAATGGCTATCAGGAAAATCCTCTTTCATTGCGTAGAGAATATTCAGCGTCCCCACCACATTATTCACCTGAGTTAATACTGCGTGTTCCCTATCAATCATCGAATAAGGAGCAGAACGTTGTTCCCCAAAATGGACAATTGCTGCTGGTTCAAACTTCCGCAGCGCTTTGATCAGAAAATCATAATCCGTGATATCTCCGACAAATAAATCAATAGATTGCCCTGTAATTTCATGCCAACGATCAATACGTCGCTGAATTGGAGTTATGGGAGTGAGAGTATCCACCCCCAGTTTGGCATCCCAATACCGACGCACCAGACTATCCAGAATACCTACTTCATAACCTTTGTTTGCTAGATAGAGTGCGGTTGCCCAACCACAATAGCCATCACCACCAATTACCAGTACTTTCATCTTTATTGTATAAATTTTTTTGAGACTAATCGCTTAATGTACCAGCTCTTGGTACGAGCATCAATCTCTCTTTTTTTTGCACGATAGTCTATTCTAACATGGTGCAGCTAATATTTTAAGAAAAGTAAGCACACAGCTAAACATAAGTTTAGTCAAGGTGTATAGGGCATTATTGACTGTGCCCCATCGGTATTTTGTAACAGCTTTATGTGGAAAATATCGAAAAAGAGTGTAGCTCGCCAGACTAAAATTCGTGGCGAGCTACATCCAATGAGCAATCTGTGTCGTTTTAACCCACGGAGAAGTCAAAGTTTCAATCCCTGTTTCAATCCCTGTTTCAATCCCTAATAGGGAGATTAAGTAATAGAAATCATCTCCAGTTGAGTGCAGTGAGTCTGGGGTATCATCGTTTCAATCCCTAATAGGGAGATTAAGTAATAGAAATTTTACAAATATTCCTGGTTGAGGAATATTTTGATGTTTCAATCCCTAATAGGGAGATTAAGTAATAGAAATAGTCTAGTTAGTTCATCTTGGTTTTGCATTTTTTTTTTTCAATCCCTAATAGGGAGATTAAGTAATAGAAATTTTATTTTATGATACGGGTGAGCAAATACGCCATAAGTTTCAATCCCTAATAGGGAGATTAAGTAATAGAAATTGCAGGAAATTCCAGGTTATGCGGGGCTCGAGGCGTTTCAATCCCTAATAGGGAGATTAAGTAATAGAAATCAGAAAAGAATTGTTTTTCGTCCCCCAGCATATTTGTTTCAATCCCTAATAGGGAGATTAAGTAATAGAAATTTTTTGCCGAAATTGAGCGATCGCTTAATCGAGCAAGGTTTCAATCCCTAATAGGGAGATTAAGTAATAGAAATAAGGAAGCTTTAGATGCTAAAAAAGCAAGAGGAGGTTTCAATCCCTAATAGGGAGATTAAGTAATAGAAATTCTGTCAGAAAATCACCGAATATACCTTTATGGGGTTTCAATCCCTAATAGGGAGATTAAGTAATAGAAATATGGCAAGCTGTTTATAGAAGACAGCGAATTTCTGGTTTCAATCCCTAATAGGGAGATTAAGTAATAGAAATTTCTGGAGGCGCAATATATGCCTTTGCTAGAGAAAACTCGTTTCAATCCCTAATAGGGAGATTAAGTAATAGAAATTAATGGGGACATCCCCCACCTGTTCATTGACAAAATGTTTCAATCCCTAATAGGGAGATTAAGTAATAGAAATTATCTGGGTCAGAGCCAGGAGCCCCCAGGATAAACGTTTCAATCCCTAATAGGGAGATTAAGTAATAGAAATACGGGATTATAAAAAGTGCCTTGTTATTTTATGAGGGGTTTCAATCCCTAATAGGGAGATTAAGTAATAGAAATTTGTCTGGCGGCATCATCTAAAGAGAAAGCTTTTGATGTTTCAATCCCTAATAGGGAGATTAAGTAATAGAAATGATAAGCGTTTAAGAAATTGTTGCTGCACTAAAACGTTTCAATCCCTAATAGGGAGATTAAGTAATAGAAATTTTCCGCTACCCATAAACCCAGTCAGTAATACGTTTCAATCCCTAATAGGGAGATTAAGTAATAGAAATAGTTTCCCACACAGTATCTATATATCAAAAGATTAGTTTCAATCCCTAATAGGGAGATTAAGTAATAGAAATTCTCTAGCTTCGCATAGCACTGTTCATCCATCCATAGGTTTCAATCCCTAATAGGGAGATTAAGTAATAGAAATGCCCCTCAAGTGCATCAAGAAGTGAACCGTTAATCGTTTCAATCCCTAATAGGGAGATTAAGTAATAGAAATATCTTTTTTTATGATGAACATATTTTCAATTATCGTTTCAATCCCTAATAGGGAGATTAAGTAATAGAAATAGCAAAAGCCCGAAAACCTTAGTCTATGCAGTTTTCAAGGTACAATTTCGCGGTCAATCTTGAATATACCATTACAGCCAATAATTTGTCAAGAGTCATCAAAGTCTAAATATGCTGAAAACCTCACCCTGTAAAGGTTGCAAAAATTGTGCGGAACTCAAAATCAAACTAAAAAGCTGAATCCATTATCTAGTCTGGGTTAGAGGGGAGTTTTTCGCAGCTAACCAAAAAAACACCCCCCCATCTGCGCACTAGGCAAAAAATACCGTGTTATCCCTGACCACTTCCGCTCACAAAAGCCAAACCTGCTTAAATTGTTCTCAGCCAGGTTAATTTTCATGGTAGTGTAATTATTTCTACAGCTTGATTTTCCTGCCTGCTCTTAGTTTATTTTACCAGGGTAAAATTTAGGGAATCATTGAAAAAAACCTAGTTATGCTTGGTCAAATCCAGCTCAACAATGAAAATCTAAATTGTCACCAGGGTAAACTCTCACGTTGATGTGAGCAAAAATCATCAAACTGAGCAAAATGCTAGAAAAAAACAATGCCTGGAGAAATCAAGTGGTACAATCATGATTGTATAAAATAATATACTTAACAAAAAGTAAAAAACACCAGAAGACTGTAAAATAATATATGAGACTAGATGAAGCCGTAGAATTTGCGGAAAACCCAGAACCCCGTTGCCCTTGTGTCCTCTTATTGGATGTTTCCACCTCCATGTCTGGAGAAAAGATAAATGCCTTGAATGAAGGTTTACGGCTTTTTGAAGCAGATCTTAATCAAGACGAATTAGCCAAAAAAAGAGTAGAAATAGCAATTCTCACCTTTGACACCAGGGTAAAAGTAGTTCAAGAGTTTGTCACAGCCGATCAATTTGCAGCTCCCAAACTGAAAGGTAATGGCACAACTTCGATGGGAGAAGCAATTAATCAAGCCCTAGACCTGATTCAAATCCGTAAGCAGGTGTATAAAGAAAATGGCGTAGAATACTATCGGCCTTGGGTATTTATGATCACAGACGGAGCCCCAACAGATAATGTAGAAGAGGGAATGCGGAGAATTAAATTTGAAGAGGAGAAAAAGCGTGTTGCTTTTTTTGCAGTAGGTGTACAAGGAGCAGATATGAATAAACTGGCAGAAATTGTCGTTCGCACTCCCCTAAAACTGAAAGGCCTCAGCTTCAAAGAACTATTTCAATGGCTTTCAGCTAGTATTCAAGGTGTGTCTCATTCTCAAGTAGGAGAACAAGTTCCCCTCAAACCACCCACAGGCTGGGCAGAAGTTTAACAACAAATTACCCACCACCCACCTTGGGCTGGTGGTGGCACAGTTATCTTAAACCTGGGGGTAGTAAACCAGTCAAAAACAGGTAAGAGCGCCCAAATTATTATTGTAGAAGGAAGAATTAGATTAACATGAATCAGAACATGACTAAGTGCTGGCGGGCGATCGCCGCTTCTGTCACAGGCAGCAGTCATGAAAAGTCTGGGCAGCCCTGTCAAGATGCTCATAACTATCGCCTACTCCCCAATGGGGTTTTAGTGGCCGCTGTTGCTGATGGTGCAGGCTCGGCTCCATTAGCAGCAATAGGCGCTCAAATAGCTGTAAAAACAGCAGTGGAAACTATATCTAATTTACATCCACTCCCAGAAAATGAATCTAATTTGCGCCTCCTTTTGTTGGATGTGCTGGCTTTTGCCCGCGACTCGGTGGAAGCTGTAGCTAAAACTGACAATGTGCCATTAAAAGATTTAGCTAGTACTTTAATAGTGGTAGTGGCAACTCCTGAAAATGTACAAGCAGCACAGGTGGGAGATGGAGCAGCAGTGGTGCGCTCTGGTGACGGGAGTATCATCCCGATTACGACTCCAGTTACAGGGGAATATGCTAATGAAACTATTTTTCTGACTTCACCTCATGCTCTCTCTTTGGCTCAGGTGAATGTCTGGTATGGTACTCCTGCACAGCTTGCGGTTTTTTCAGATGGCCTGCAAAGACTGGCTCTCAAAATTCCTGAAGGCATACCCCACAAACCTTTTTTCTCTCCTTTGTTTAAATTTGTCGCTGAGGCCGAAGATGATACTGTTGCTTTGGCCCAATTGCATGACTTTCTGAAATCACCTAGAGTTACATCGAGGACGGATGATGACTTGACTCTTTTATTAGCTACAAGTTTTTAACACTTTTCTGCTTTTAAATTGCAATGGGAAAATAAGCCAAATAAGAGGGAAAACTTATTATTAATTAGGAAAACAGGAAGGAAAAGAATATTAAATTAGGAAGTTCAGCTATTAGCTCTCAGTCTCAATGACCTCTACAAATATAAAAATTAGCCACAGGCGATTCTTTGATTTACAATTTTCTTAAGATAATTAATGGGAGTAAAAAAAAAGTTACAAAAAATACAGTTCGCTCTAATTAGGTTAAATGAAAGAAAAGTTATGAGATTCGGTGTCAATCGCCCCCTGATTGCGGTTAAAGTGAGATTTAGGATGGTTAATCAACAACTATTGAAAAAAAAAATAAAAATAAGTTGGCATTAAGTAAATCAGAACAATAAATACTATGAAAATACAACGCCTGGAAAATGGAAAAGTAATAACTCTTGGCAGTGAATTAGGTGGTGGTGGTGAAGGAAAAATTTACAATGTTACCTCAGAACCATCACTGGTGGCGAAAATATATCATCCCGAGAAATTATCTCAGATCTGTGGGGAAAAACTCAAGTTGATGTTGGCATACCCCCCTTTAACAACAGCTAACCACGCAATGGCGATCGCTTGGCCAGTAGATTTATTAATAGCACAAGAAGATAACAAAGTTGTAGGCTTTTTGATGCCAAAGGTAACAGGAGGAAGTCCGATCCATAAATTCTATACTCCTAAAGATCGCCGCGAGGCAACACCATTTTTTGACTATATGTACTTACATAGAACAGCCAGAAATTTGGCCTCTTTGATGAGAACTATTCATGCTAGTGGTTATGTAATTGGTGATGTCAATGAGTCTAATATACTGGTAACTAAAACTGCTTTAGTAAGAATAGTGGATACAGACTCCTTTCAGGTACGTGATCCAGAAAGTGGTAAGGTTTATCGTTGTCCTGTGGGTAAACCTGAATTTACACCCCCTGAACTTCAGGGAACAACTTTCCGTAACCTAAACCGAACTCCAGCACATGACTTATTTGCTTTGGCTGTACTCATTTTCCAATTGCTGATGGAAGGAACACACCCGTTTGATGGTGTATATCAGGGGAGAGGGGAAACACCCAGCAAAAAAGAACGGATTATTCAGGGACATTTTCCTTATGGGACAAAAAAAATACCCTATCGCCCGAAACCATTAGCACCATCTTTTAAAATTCTTCATCCTAGCCTGCAGGAATTGTTTATTCGTTGTTTTGAAGATGGTTATTTTAATCCCTCCCTTCGCCCAGATGCAGAAACTTGGATGAAGGCGATCGATGAAGCAGAAAATTCCCTAATCACCTGTTCAAATAATGAGTATCATCTTTATGGCGAACATTTGGAAGTTTGTCCTTGGTGTCAAATGGCAGCCAAACTGGGCGGACATGATTCTTTTGCTCCTCAACCAGGAAATCAACGGAAAAAACGAAATCGCAAACCCAAATTGCTCGAAGCGGCTTTACCCCTTTATGTACTGCAAAAAATTCCTTGGCAATATTTAAAGAAAATTCCTTGGAAAAGTGTAGCAGCATTTTCAGTCCTTGCCGTAACCACTGTAGGTGTTGTCACTTTACCGAAATTAATCCCATCTGAAGAAAGGATACAATTAGCCCTTCGCTCTCAGGAGTTGAAACAACAGGTTGATGATCTTTGGCTGCAATATGAAACCAAAAAAGCCCATTTAAAAGACCTCTCAATTAAAGCTCAATTTGTTCAGGGAAAAATCCAACCACTGGCAGAGCAAATTAATAGATTGGAACTAAATCTTTTTCAGCAAGAGGAAGATTTAGCCCGATTATCTTCCCCTCTACAAGCTCTTTCATTAGAGCGGGATTATTTAGCTGTCAAATATGATAATCTGTCCCGCCAACTCCAGGATCTGATTGCAAAAGATCAGAAAAGTCGAGAAGCTATGAGAAGAATTTTACTGCTCACAGATTTGATTAGAATTCAGAAGCAAATTATTGTTCTCAATGAGCCAGGAAATAAGGAAACACAACGCCATCAAACTGAATTGATGGCAAGGGAACAGGAAAAATTCAACCTGGAAGAAATAGTTAATGAATGGGAGAGCATCAATGGCCATCAAACATTGCGGGAATTGTCCAATATGGCTATTCAAGTCAAGCTTGACTACGAGGTTGCACAGAAAAACTTTGATGCGCAAAAAACTGCTGTTGAATTTGCTCGTTTGGAGGTAGAAAATACTCGCAGAGAAATTGAAGTTACTAAAGGGGAGCTAGTTTGGGCACAAAATATTATTGCAGATCAAAAAAATACCGAGCAAGAATTGGTGCAAATGCACCAGACTTATGAGGATTTATATGCACAACATGAACAGGCTACTGCCGCAGCTAATGATCCACGTATTAAAATCGCTATCAATATGCGCGGTGACATTTTAGAACAAGCGCAAAAAACTGATTAGGTTTGACTGTTTTGGGCTGTTTCTTTTTCCCCGTAAGGGTTTAGTCGCCAACCCCTTAATTTTTGTTGCTAATAAATAACTTACATCCCAATGAATCGTGAAAAGGCCCTCACCCCTGGCCCCTCTCCCAGGGCAGGGCTGATAGCTTGAAAACAAGTAGAGAAACCGAACCTTTCTGGTTGACCATACTCCCCCCCCACCCTCAATAATTACAGATTAAACAAATTTGTAATCTGAGGCTGAATCTCCCGCGATTGTTTCCATTCTCCTACAATTTCTAAACCCCCATTGAGAAACTTCTCCCGACATAAACTGCGCTGAATTTTCCCGCTAGAAGTCTTAGAAATACTCCCTGTTTTTATGAGCACAACTGCAAAAACTTCTACCAAATGTTGTTCTACTACTGCCCTCCGTATCGCGCCCACAACTTCCCCAACCGCTAAACTCCGCAAATAACTCCGCTTTACTTCTTGCACAATTACCAGTTGCTCTTGCTTTTCTACCTCAATAACAAACGCTGCACCAGAATTTGGCCGCAAAGCCCGATGACTCTTTTCTACTGTTACTTCAATTTGCTGAGGATAATGGTTTCTGCCCCAGAGAATCATCAGATCTTTGATTCTCCCAGTAATAAACAACTCCCCATCGAGTAAAAATCCTAAGTCACCCGTGCGCAAAAATGGCCCATCCCCACTAGCTGCCAAGTAAGCATTAAAAGTTTTTTGTGTTTCCTCTGGTTGTTGCCAATAACCCTTACCTACCCCAGCACCAGCAACCCAAATTTCTCCTACTTGGTTTTCTAAACACTGAGTTAAGGTATCTGGATTCACAATCACGATCTTATCTCCTAACCAACTTCTCCCGCAACCAACAATTGATGAAGCTCCCTCTTCTTCTGGGTTAACTTCTACTACTCTATTTTCCTCTAAAGCAGTTTTCTCTACATACTTAACCACTAGGGCTGCAGTTTTCTCTCCCCCAGTAATAAATAAGGTTGTCTCAGCCATCCCATAACAGGGATAAAATGTTTCTCGTCGAAAACCAACTGGTGCAAAAATCCTGGTAAACCGCTCAATGGTTTCCGCTAACACAGGTTCTGCTCCAGTAAAAGCTACTTCCCAACTACTTAAATCTAAACCTTCTAAATCTTCTGGTGTGATTTTATAACACAAAAGGTCATAAGCAAAATTAGCACCCCCGCTCGTAGTAGCTTGATATCGGGAAATTGCTGTTAACCAGCGCACTGGCTGCTGAATTAGATCTATTGGTGACATTAAAGTTACGGGAAAACCACCATAAAGGGGCTGCATTACCCCACCAATTAATCCCATATCATGGAAAAGTGGTAGCCAAATTAAACCCCGACTCTCTGGACTATGCCCAAAACATTGATAAATAAGATTATTATTATGTAAAATATTCCCATGAGTTATCATAATTCCTTTGGGCGTTCCTGTAGAACCTGAAGTGTATTGAAGTAAAGCCAGGTGATCTTCTTTGACTTGCATTTCCTTCCACTCAGCCGCCTCTGACTCACATACCTCATCTGTAGCTATCCAAGCTATTTTATTTAATTCTGGTGCTACTTCTGGGTTTTGCACCAATAAATTATTTTTAATCGTGTTTAATAGTTTTTTGGTGGTTAAACCTACCGTAGCACCAGAAGAAACCACCCGCCCTTCTAACTGAGATAAAGCTTTACTATGTCTTGGTGGGTTATCTGTAACTGCTACTACCCCCGCATATAAACAACCAAAAAAAGCAGCAATAAATTCTAAGCCAGCATTATAAGGATAAACCACCAACGCCCTTTTTCCCGTGGCATTGATGGCTTGTAACTGAGCGGCGATCGCCCTGGCTTGTCCATCTAACTCTTCATAAGTTATACTCTTACCTATTGTTTCCCCATTTTCTAGGAAACTATAACCTACCTGCTTTGGTGCTACTAGCGATCGCTTTCTTAATACCTCAACTATACTCCTATACTGCTCCATTTTTTCCTGTTTTGTAGTAATCGCTATAGCAATTCTACAGGAAAATCCAGATTATTCACCTCTCCCTGCTTTTAAAATACAACTATTCTTCACAACTCCCACTGCGCTGCGCTCATTGCCATAGATCCTGGTTTAAGCATTTTAGTTCATTCTTTATTCTTCTTTCCAAAGACATAGGGGTTTGGATTCCAAACCCCTACATTTTTTGAATGGAGCCGAGCAGAGTCGAACTGCTGTCCAGACTGGGTATTTACTTTCCGTTCATTCACAGGTTTAGCCCATCTTACCCTCTGGGCGGGAACC
>JADQBC010000043.1 GCA_016903655.1 Gomphosphaeria aponina SAG 52.96 = DSM 107014 | reverse complement strand
ATTTAACACCACAAAAAAATCAGGTCCCTTATAATCTTGATTGCGCACTTGAGCGCTGCTGTAATAAATGAACATATTCCCCCCCGTAAAAAAGTCATTCCGTCCCACAAAAGCTTGTTGAACTGAACGGATCAGGGCATTAATATTTAGGCGATGGCGATTACTTTCCAAAACTTCCTCATCATCAAAAACTAGGTCTGTTGGTGGCAGAGGTGGTTTCCATACCTCCTCATCTATTTCTGTGATTGACTCAATTTCCTTACTGGTTTTAACTAGCATTAAATTCCCCTCCCATCTCTTGAGTTTTATTTTATCATATCTGAGTGGTAGCAGTCCAAATTGTCCAAGCATCCACCAACAACAACAACAGAGTAAAACCCAACAAAATCAAATACATCCAAGGTTGAGAAAGAGGACGAATATCAGTTGTATCAATACCCGTTTTCTCCTCAACCAACTTGACCATTCTTGCAAAACCAGCCACCCGCATCGGCAATAAATAAGCCTTTTCTGCCGAATGGGTAATAAAATAATAAACCAGTCCACCAGATCCTGTGGTGCGCAGTTTTAAATCCTTAATTTCTGACCAATACAACACCCAACCAGAACGGAAAAAACGGAAAAAACGGGGATAAGTAACCTGGATTTTTTCCTCATCTAAAATCACCCTTTCACTTAAAGCACCATACAAACCAACTGCCCCCAAACCAATGCCAAACCAAAATAAATTTGCAGGAATGGGAACAGCAGTAAATTCTGCTAAAAAAGGTAAAGGAACTGTGAGGCCAAGATACAAACTTAAGAGCGTAATTTTAATCAAAGGAGAAAGAGGAAAAATAGCCTGTTGTTGGGTCATAATTGTCCAATTTTAACTTAAAAGAATTAATCTGTATTGCATACACAAAGAGGGGAAATTACTATTTCTCAGAAGCAATTTCCAGACTCCAGACAGGTTCATCTCCTTGTCCCCAGAAACCGTTATACTTAGTGAGGCGGAGATCTCCTTGAACTTGAATTTGACAAGCCAAACGGCGACCTTTTGTGAGAGCATGAGGAGGAAGGGAGATCCTTGCTTGCTCCTTCCAATTAGCTGGGGAAACATCCCCTTCAACTTCTACCGCACAAGTGCCGCAAGTACCGATTCCCAGACAGTTAATAATTTTTGCCTTCCCGTTATATAACGGTATTCCCTCTTTTAATAACACTTGGCGCAAATTAGTACCTTCTGCACAGGTGAGAATTTTTCCACAAACTGTTATTCTAGGCATAGAGTCATTGGTCAAACGTTATTGGTTATTGGTTATAATATCTAGGACTAAGGACTTTCAGGTTAATTATAAAAAAAATTATGCCTCAGCCAAAAATCTGGATTTACGACACCACCCTCAGAGATGGGGCGCAAAGAGAAGGAATTGCTCTCTCCCTGGAAGATAAACTGAGAATAGCCCATAAATTAGATGAAATGGGCATACCCTTGATCGAGGGAGGATGGCCTGGTGCGAACCCGAAGGATGTACAATTTTTCTGGAAATTAAAAGAAAACCCCCTCACCCAAGCAGAAGTTGTCGCTTTCTGTTCTACCTGTCGTCCAAGTGTAATAGCAGCAGAAGATAGAATGCTCCAGGGAGTACTAGCAGCAGGGACACGGTGGGTAACAATTTTTGGTAAATCCTGGGATCTCCACGTCACCGAAGGACTGCAAACTACCCAAGCAGAAAACCTCCGCATGATTAAAGATACAATAGAGTATCTCCGTAGCCAGGGAAGAAAAGTGATTTATGATGCAGAACACTGGTTTGATGGGTATAAAAATAATCCAGAATATGCCAGAGAAACTCTGAAAACAGCAAAAGAAGCAGGGGCAGAATGGTTAGTGTTGTGTGATACGAATGGGGGAACTTTGCCCCACGAAATTAGCCAAATTGTCCAGGAAGTAGTGGAAAATGTGGGAGAAAAAAATCTAGGCATTCATACTCACAACGATTCAGCTACAGCAGTAGCCAATGCGATCGCAGCAGTGAGGGAAGGAGTGCAGATGGTACAGGGAACTATCAACGGTTATGGAGAAAGATGTGGCAATGCGAATTTATGTAGTGTAATTCCTAATTTGCAACTGAAAATGGGCTATAGCTGCATTGAAGAAAGCAACCTGCAAAAACTCACAAGCATGAGTAGAGCGATCGCAGAAATAGTGAATTTAGCCCCAGACGATCATGAAGCATTTGTAGGAAGATCGGCATTTGCTCACAAAGGAGGGATACATGTATCAGCAGTAGAGCGCAACCCAATGACCTATGAACATATCCAACCAGAAGCAATAGGGAATGAGCGCAGAATAGTAATTTCGGACCAATCAGGGTTAAGTAATGTATTAGCAAAAGCCAACAGTTATGGCATGGATTTAAACAAGCAAGACCCAAGCACCAGGAAAATTCTAGAACGCCTCAAAGAATTAGAAAACCAAGGTTATCAATTTGAAGCAGCAGAAGCAAGTTTTCAGTTACTAATGCAAACAGCATTAGGACAAAGGCAAGAACTATTTAAACTAAAGGGATTTCAAGTACACTGCGAGCTGATCCAAGAAGGAGAAAAACCCTACAGCAACTCAGTAGCCACAATCAAAGTGGCAGTAAAAGGCCAAGATATGTTAGAAGTAGCAGAAGGCAATGGCCCAGTATCAGCCCTGGATAAGGCACTACGCAAAGCATTGGTAAAATTTTATCCAGAAATAGCAGGGTTTAACCTCACAGATTATAAAGTCAGGATACTCGATGGTGGAGCAGGAACAGCAGCCAAAACACGCGTGCTGGTAGAATCAAGTAATGGGAAAGAACCCTGGACAACGGTCGGGGTTTCAACAAATATACTAGAAGCATCCTATCGAGCAGTGGTGGAGGGGATTGAATACGGTTTGTTATTACAATCTTCAGTAAAAACCCTAACATAGTCAAAAAAAATCAAATATGCTAAAATAGCAATTAGGATAGGACTATGGAAGGATAAGCCAAAAGCAAATAAATTAAACAAAAGTCAAACATCCTATGAATGCTCTGCCTCAGACAACTTTGCGTCGACTACAAAAAATTCCCCAACTACCCTTAGTCTGGGAAGGAGATCGCCGTCCTTTACCAGGAATGGGAACAAACCTACAGCTAGATACCAGGGGAGGTGGGGAATGTATCGTCTGGGTAGATGGATCGGAAGGGTTTGTGCGAGCAATGGATGTAGTAACATCAGAAATGGGCCAAGAAGCAGTGGTGAGAACCCTACTGCGAGCAATCGAAAAACCCCACAGCCCAGCAGCACCAGCAAGACCCCAGAAAATAATAGTGCGCGATCGCGAACTACAATTCTTTTTGCGGGGTGCATTGCAAAACCTGGATATCAACATTGATTATGTTCCCGATTTACCTCTGATCAATGAATTGTTTCAGACAATGGAAACAAAACATAACCCAACAGAACTAACAATTACCCCAAGATATGAAAGTAAATTAAGGGAAGTAGCAGCAGCAATCTGGAATAATGCACCTTGGGAATTGATGGCAGATTACGACATCCTCGCTATAGAAATAAACCGCCCAGATATAGGAAAAATATATGTCTGTGTAATGGGAATGCTGGGAAGAGAATATGGAGTAATCCTCTATCGCTCTCTAGAATCAATGAAACAATTTCGCTACATAGTAATGCAAGAAGAATCAGTAGAGCTGTTAGAAAAAGCATTTTTAGGACAAGATTGTTGGTTTTTGAATTACGACACAGAGGAAGAACTAGAAGAGGAAGAAGATTTATTAGAGATTTCAGGGTCAGATATTCGCCCACTATTTGGGAGTGTTCATCCCTTAGAAGGAATGCGACCAATACTAGAAGAAGAAGAGGCGATCGCTGTCTATCTGGCTTTAGTAGGTCTGTTAGAATTTGTGCAGGAATTTCAAGCAGAATTAGAATTAGAAGAGATTCCCAAAATCAGTAAGAGCTACAAAATACCCCTCCTCGATCAAGAAGTAGAAAAAGAATTGGTAAATGTGAAAGTTGCCACTATGCCAGAATTAACAGTTGAACTGTTAGCAACTTTAGATGAACTAGGAGAAGATGAAGATGAAGATGAATTTAGCATACCCCTGCGAGAAGATTTAGTCCCAGAAGGTGCTTTCCTCAGCTTGGGAATGGTATCCCAAGAATTATTAGCAACTCTGCGCAATCGGCGGGGGAAAATATATCAGAGCAGCTTAGAAGAACAACCCACAGTTGCAGAAGAAGGTCTGCCAGTAATTTTAATTCAAACCACTCGACCAAAAGCCAAAGTTCTAATTGAAGAAATTATAGAAGCTCGAGGCATAAAAGCAATTTGTTTTAATCCAGGGGAAGACCCTGACACTGAAACCAACTATGATCTAGGAATTTTGCAAACAGGTGATGGATCTTTACACATCTTTGCCAAATTTATCGGCGACGACCCAGCTCATGTCTCCGCTAAAAAGAAATGGAAAAGACGCTGCCAAAAAACAAAAGGGTGCTGTGGATTAATCGTAGCAATGGGAGTTACAGGAGCAAGTCAAGGTAATCCTCAACTACGGGATATGATGGCTCTGTTTGAAACCAGAGTAATTGACTCGAAAGAACTAGGTATGGGAGTACTTGAGTTAGGCTGGGAATTAGGAGAGGAAGAATAGACTTTTTGCATGCATATCTTTAGTAGCGGAGTTGCGGAGTAGAGAGTAGGGAGTAGGGAGTGGGTTTGAGTCGAGTTAGTAGTTTTTGTAAACAAATAATTCATAACTCAAAAAACGCAACGCCGAATAGTTAAACCACCTGATAAACAAAGCTTAATGTTGCCCAGGTATTCACATCCAGAGCATAAATATCAGAGAGAGAACCAGTAATTTCGCTCCCAACAGCAGCAGTAGCGTGTAAGTCTTCCAACAAAGCTTGAGACAGTTCTAAAGGTAAGGATAATTCTAGTAGTTGCTCCTGCTCCGTCTTGAGCGGCCCGGAATAGGCAGATAAAAGATCAGTGGTTTTAGTGAAAGGAGCATCAGCGCAAATAAGCAAAATTTCCGTTAAACCCACAGGCCCATCCACGATCCAGTTGAAAGATGAGTCAGGTTGAGGAATAATTTGAGTATCTCCTCGGAGAATGGGCTGATTTAGACTTGGGGAATAAAAGGCGATCGCCGTTCCCTCAGAATTTACCCCCAGCAACATCACATAAATTGGGCGATCGCTGTTATTTGCCAAACCATATTGAATTTTACTCCCACTTTTAATCGTGGGCAATGGCTCATCTAAGTTATGAATTACATTAGTTGCTTTATCAGCTTCTAAATTACCACTTCCTGGGAGTGTCCCCCCTGCCCGCTTAGTTTCTCGTTGAATTACAGAAATATTTTTGGGCTCAATCAGTTCAAGACTTGCAGTTACTCTCAAGCGAGAAGAACCCTCATTCACTGTCAAACGCCATAACTTAGCAGCCAAAAGAGTATTTAATTGGGGGACTAAGCGACGCACCCCAAGCTTAACAGCTTCAGTAGCACTACCCTTAGTGTTAGCAATCAAAACACCACCCACAGAAAATAACCCATAACCTGTTAGTGCTTCTTCATGGTCTTTCACCCTCGCAAATAGACAATCAGCAGCTTGTTCCCCTGCTGTTACCACCGATGCAACTACAGGAATACTCGAAAAAGCACTGGTAGCATCTACTCGTTCAATTCTTGCCAACTCAGCATCTAGAGCGATAATCAAACCCAGATTACGGTGCAAAATTCTAATATATTCTTGCACCACTTGGCCTACCTGTAATTCATTAACCTTTCCCAGAGGTTTAGCTTTTGCCCTTAAACCTTCCCGAGAGCGAATTTGCAGCAACAAGGGTTCAGCAGCGGGAGACACCAAAGTAAAACAAGAATTAATGCCATAGTTTAAAAGAACACCTGGAGGTAGTCCGACTAATTTTAGTACCACAGTATTATTTTCTTCCACTGCCACCACAGTCCCCTCAGCCCCCATGGACTTTTCTGGGAGAAGGTAATAAATCAAATTAGGCACATTTTCCCCCACCGTCAAACGGGGTTGTTGCTGCTTCCCCATAACAGGTTCAACCTTTTCAGCAGTTCTTCTCCAGCTCACTACAACCGTACTCGATGGAGTTGCCTCCCAAAGATATTGAGTGAGAGCATAGGTAAACAAACCCGCATAAAAGCCATTCCAAGCCGCCTCTGTTGCTATTTTGCCTGTTGATGCTGCGGACAAAATCATACCAGAAGGGGCTATTTTGCCTCCGAGTTTCCCCCCCAGTTGTGCAGCCAAAACCAACTCTTCAGGGCTAGGCTCCGCTGATGTAGTCGCTAAAGATCGCACCCGCAAATTTCCCAGCAGCACCTTCCCAGTATCTTGATAACTGGTATCAAGTACCATCGTTACCTTTTCCGTAGCCAGCGATCGCCCTAACAACATTAAAGTCTCTTCAAGTAAATCATTCCCCCCCCTCCCATCTACAGGTAACAAAGCATTCACCAGCCGATATTCTGGCTGCGCTGGATTTACTGCAACTGGTAATTTAACCTGAGTCCCATAGCCACTAAAATGAAATACAACCACATCATCAGGTTTTGCCTGATCACTCAGATGGTGAACAAAAGCCGTTTCAATATCTTTTCTAGTGGCTTTTTTTTCCGTCAAAATCAGAATATCAGAACTTTGAAAACCAAAGCGATCGATTAACAATTCTCTTTGCAATTCTACATCAGTGACACAACCATTTAACTTAGTGCCAAAAGCATACTCATTTATCCCCACGAGTAGAGCCAACTTGCGATTTGTTGGCTGTGCTAAAGTTTCAACATAGCGCTTTAGCCAAGGTGTTTTAGTTGGCACTCCCACTGTTAGTAATGCTAACCCAGCTTGTTGTAAAAAAGTCCGCCGTTCTAATCCCATGAGAAAACCTCCCGTTTCTTGAGTTCCCCTCAGAACAATGGATAATGGTTAATTGTTAATTGTTAACCATCAACCATTAACCATCAACCATCAACTATTGAATTTGCATAGCCTTTGCCAACTCTGCCGCCACCTCGGGGCGAGAAAACTGAGGCGGAGGTAACTGGCCACTACGCAACATTTCACGGACTTTAGTACCAGAAAGGTGAACCCGCTCTTCTTTCGTACTGGGGCTAGTTTTTGTGGTTGCCATCTGCTCAGTGCGAGTGCAATAGAAAGCATGTTCAAACTTCATGGGAACAATACCCAACTCCTCTGGCTCAAATTCATCAAAGATTATTTGCGCATCATAAGTCCCATAGTAGTCACCAACTCCCGCATGATCACGACCCACAATAAAGTGTGTGCATCCATAGTTTTTCCGAACTATAGCGTGGAAAATAGCTTCCCTCGGGCCTGCATAACGCATAGCAGCAGGATTGATCGCCAAAATTACCCGCTCAGGGGGAAAATACTTATCCACCATAATCTCATAGCAGCGCATCCGTACATCTGCGGGAATATCATCACTTTTAGTAGCCCCAACCAAAGGATGGAGAAATAAACCATCCACAACTTCCAGAGCGCATTTTTGGATATACTCGTGGGCGCGGTGAATGGGGTTACGAGTTTGAAAACCCACAACAGTTTGCCAACCCTTCTCCTTAAACATTGCCCTAGACTGAGCAGGATCAATTTGATATTTAGGGAAGAGGGGATGAGGTTCTCGTTCTAACAACCAGACAGGGCCTGCCAAATTAATGGGGCCTTGATCATAGACTACTTTTACTCCAGGATGAGCAGTTTCATCAGTGCCATAGACATTAACAGCTTCGTGGGCTTTGCTATACTTATATTTGTGGGTAAGCTCCAGTACACCCACAAAGTTACCCGTAGGATCATCTAGACGTACCCAACTTCCTTCTTTCAGAGGTTCTGCCACTTCCTCAGTTACAGAAAGGGTAATCGGAATTGACCAGACAGTGCCATTAACCAGGCGCATATCATCTACGACCTTTTCATAGTCTGCCTGCTCCATAAAACCATTCAGAGGACTAAAGCCACCAATGGCAATCATTACCAAATCCGAAGTAGCACGCTCATCAAGTTGGACTCTCGGTAACTTGTCTGCTTGAGCGAGAAATTCCTGGCGTTCCGCAGGTGTAGCAATGCGATTGATTAGTTGACCGCCGTGAGGGGCGATTAAGTCTGGATGCTTACTCATATAGCGTGTTATTGATCTTTCACGACTGATTCTATCAGGAGATGAAACAGTTTAGTTGACTTCTCCGGTGCTTGCTCAGTTATCCCCAACAGGAATAATATAGTATTATACTACTATATTAAGAAGAAAGGAATTAGCAGGCGTTGCAGTTATAAGTCATTAGACATGAGTGCGAAAGTCGAACCAAAATTACGATATAATTTAAAAAATTGAGATAAATAAGCTAAATTTATGAAATAGGAAAAAATCAAAAATTTAAGCTCAGAAGAGTTCAAACGCTTTACGGGGATTAAGTTAACAACTTTTTAAACTATGGTTAAAATTGTCAAAAATCATTTTTTTATAACAAAAAAAAGTGCCAGTAATTTAACTATTGAATAACAAATTTTGTTGACGGTTCAATATTTTCGGGAGTATAGAACTTATTTTCATTTATCAATCGAGGATAATTTAGACAAATAAAATGTATATAGAACTGTTAAAAAAATCGAAAAAATATTAATTGATTCAGAAGAATTTAAATTACCAGGGAAAAAAATATTAACTAAAAACATTGAAGAGTCACAAATAAAAACTTGCAAATGTAACAAAAACTGAAGTTGAAAGAATAAAAAAATACAACTGTAAAATAAAAAATATACAATAAAAAGTCAAATAGTTATTGACGAAAAAAACAGTCAAATTCTTTGGAACGCCCAAGGGAAAGGGAAAAAACACGATTTTAATTTGTTTAAAAACAGTAAAATGTTAATTAATCATCAAATAGAAATTATTGGAGATAAAGGTTATCAAGGAATCAATAAAATCCACAAAAATAGTCAAATACCTTTCAAAAAATTCCCAAAAAAAGAATTAACTCAAGCACAAAAAAAGTCTAATAAACAATTAGGGAAAAAAAGAGTTATTGTAGAAAATGTTATTGGAAAATTAAAAATATTTAAAATTTTATCAAGTAGCGCAAGCATTCGGGCAATACCCGTCCTACTACTGAAACTAAGGGGCTCATGAGATGAACAACTGTCAAGAGCAGGCATTCAAAGAACGTTTAAGCGAAGAGTTTGTTAGTAAATTTTTTAAATACATTAGGTTTGGTTCAGCGGGCGAAACCCAACCAACCCTGGGGATAAACTATCAGCCAAGTTTATGGGAATATCAGTGACAAAGACGCGGTAAAGGCACTAAAGATAGTTATATTTAATCAAATAAAACTACTTGCAGCTTGGAAAACAATTCATGGATAATAGACACTTAACAGAAGAAACATTGAGACAGGAAATAGCCAAAGCAAGAGAAGCGGCTGCTATTGCTAATACATTAGAACCAAGGGCAGAATCTGCTTATTATGACTGGAATTATGGCAAAATAACTATCAATTTAAAACATGGAGCTACCTTTAGCTTTCCCCCAGAAATTGCCCAAGGAATTGCAGATGCAACTCCTGAAGATTTAGCAGAAGTAGAAATTACTCCCTCTGGGGCGGGTTTACACTGGGAAAAATTAGATGCAGATTTGAGTATTCCTTCCCTATTGGCTGGAGTTTATGGAAATAAGGATTGGATGGCTCAACTACAAAGAAAATGGGAAAAAGCAGTTACAGTTTGAAGAGATGTAATAAGTGATATTATTAGTACGTTACTTGATGAGCAAGTATTTCCCCCCCGAACCCGCCAGGGGTGTTTCATTTGACGTTTGAAATAAATAAAAAACAGTTGATCTTTGTGTTAAAATCACTCGTCAACTGTTTTTTCGGTAAAATTATGTATATAGATATTCTAATTGAACAACTCAAAAAAGTCAATGATTTAGATAAAAATAAAGGCAAAAGACATGAATTGTGGTTAATCTTAATAATAACTATTCTTGCTTGTATGTGTGGTTATACATCATATAGAGCAATTGGTGACTTTGCTAATTCTAACAATTAAAATATCATAGAAACTTTTAATGTTTATCCCAAAAGAGTACCATCATATTCAACAGATATCTTGCGAAATTACGAAAAACTGTCATCCTGAGCTGGCGCTCAGGATGACCATTTTAAGTTTGGACTTTTGCAAGAGGTCTAATAATCTGACTAATCTCCCCTGCCCATAAATCGGATTTGATTTTAGCATTAACCCAGAAAAAATAAACCACCCAAAGTCAACAAAATCCCCCACAATGCCACCCAAATAAATTGATTATCCTTAGTATTTACCTGACTTAAATCAATCGGTTCTTCTATTTTACTAGGTTGCTTCCGACGATCACCACTCCCGCGACGAAATTGAACTTCACTTGCTGCTAAAGTAGCTAAATCAGGAATTTCACTCATCCATTCTCGCGGTCTTTTCAGCCTGGGTGCTTGAAGAATATAAAGCAAATTTTTACCTTGTTGGCGAATTTCTGGGTGAGGATGAACAGCCAACTCGCGACACAGAGCGATCGCCTCTTCACTCTTCCCCGCTGCTTGATAAGCGCTCACCAACCACATCAGTGCTTCTCCCCCCAGGCGAGAATTAGGAGATATCAGCTTCCTTGCTGCTTCCAAATAAGCCACACTTTTCTGGTATTGACCCCCCTCAAACGCTTTTTTTCCCGCCTGGTAATTGAGCCTAAATTTTTCCTTATTTTCTGATCCCACTGTTATCTTTCTTTTTAGGAACAATCATGGAGCCGATGCCAGAATTTGTGAAAATTTCCAACAACAGAGCGTGGGGAATGCGACCATCAATAATATGGGCTGCACGTACCCCTTGAGCCAGACTACGCACACAACATTCTACCTTAGGAATCATCCCACCACTAACAATTCCTTGAGCGATTAAATCCCTAGCTTCTTGAATCTCCAATTCATAGAGCAAAGTCGAAGGATCTTTATAATCTTTCAAAATTCCTGGCGTATCCGTGAGCAAAATCAACTTTTCTGCATCTAACGCTGCTGCTATTTCCCCTGCTACTGTATCCGCATTTATGTTATACGCTTGTCCTGTTTTGTCTGCCGCGACGCTAGAAATCACAGGAACATAACCACTTTCCACTAGAGATTTTACCAATTTGGGATTGACATTAGCAACTTCCCCAACAAAACCTACATCTTGCTGGTCACATGGGCGAGCTGTCACCAAATCTCCATCCTTACCACAAAGTCCTACAGCTAAACCCCCAGCACGGTGAATGAGAGAAACCAATTCTTTATTCACCCGCCCCACTAATACCATTTCCACCACATCCATGGTCGCTGCATCTGTGACGCGCAACCCATTTTTAAATTGTGGTTGAATGTTCAGTTTTCCCAGCCAGCTATTGATTTCTGGCCCGCCCCCGTGAACCACCACTGACCGTATCCCTACACTTTTCAAAAATACTATATCTCGGATCACCTTGTCTTTGAGAGAGTCATCTTTCATGGCTGCACCGCCATACTTAATCACTACTGTGCGTCCTGCAAATTCTTGAATATAAGGGAGTGCTTCACTTAGCACTTGCACGCGGTTAGCGTCTTTTTCTGTAAAATATTCGGTTTCGCTACTCATAAATTGTAATCTTTTTAGTCTTTTAATAAATACATAAGCAGTTTACATGGGGTCATCCCTAAAAATTGTTCACTGCTAACTTTTTGTCCCGATTAATGCTGTTAGTTTAAATCATTGCGGGGAAAAAAATCAGGTTTCAGTACTGTAGGAATCATCTCAAATAACTCAGCTACAATAGCTGCAGGAGTTTGACCATCTTCTATTTTAATCTGTAAGTCTGCCTGAGCATAAAGATGTCTTCGCTGTTCTAATAATAATTTTAGCTTTTCTTCATAGTTTGTTACTTGTAATAATGGTCTAGTATTATCTGCTGCCAAACGTTTGATAAGGACTTCTAGGGGAGCATCTAACCACACAATTAAACCATGATGAAGATAACTCCAATTTTCTGGGCGCAAAACTATTCCGCCCCCTGTGGCGATCGCACTTTTTAAATAAGCAGATAATTCTGCCAACACTTTACTTTCTAACTCCCGAAAACTTGCTTCTCCAACAGTTGCAAAAATCTCATTTATGCTTTTGGCGGCCACTTGTTCAATTAAAACATCTGTATCAAAAAAACGGTAGCCCAACTTTTGCGCCATCACCTTTCCCACCGTAGTTTTTCCTGACCCCATCATCCCAATCAAATAGATACTAATTCCTTTTAATAATTTATTCATTCTCTTGGCATCTTTTCTCATTATTAATTGCTAAATCCAATTTTCTTCATCATCTTCTTCCCCTTGCTCTTCCTCGATATTTTTATAGGGAGGGACAATTACCCGATAGGGAACATCATAAATTCTTTCTGTTTTCCCTACGGCTGTATCTTTGGGTTTATCATATCCGTAGGCATAGACAGAATTTAAGCGAGATCTAGTTTTTACTTGTTCCTTAACTTCAACATTAGCATCCTGTTTTTCTTCTTCCTCTTCCTCTCTCAAACTGCGGTTAAATTCTTCTTTAACAGGAGTAGGTTCAGCAGGAGGAGCATCAATATTCCAATCTTCATTATTAGATGTATTTTCCCAATCAGACTCAACAGGAGTGGGAGTTTTTCTCTCTTCTTCCCTAGCTGCACTCTCAGCCACTGTTTTTCTGGCACGGGGAGAAGGAGATGATAATTTTTGTTTGCCAGGAATTTTGCTGATAGGTTGACCCGAGCTTAATTGGAATAATTGTAACAAAAGGCTTGTTAAGACACCAGCTCCTGCAAATAGTAACATCCAAATACTTACTGGTAGTTGAAGGGGGATGGCAATATTCAACAAAACTAAGGATACTATTTGCAGATTTTGCCCAACAAAAATCATTAATCCTGCCAAGATTAACACCAATATTAGCCCCGTTCCCTTCATGGCAAACCTCCTCCATCAATTATCAATTATCAATTATCAATTATCAACCATCAACTAATGTCCTTCCCAACGATTAATGGGGATACAGTCAATACCCAATTGATCCAAAGTGCGAGCGACAACAAAATCCACTAAATCTTCAATAGTTTTTGGGTTATGATACCAGGCAGGGATAGCAGGCACAATTCTTGCTCCTGCTTCTGCCAAAGTAGTTAAGTTACGCAAATGAATCAAACTAAAAGGAGTTTCGCGGGGTACAATAATCAGCTGCCGACCTTCTTTTAATTGGACATCCGCCGCCCGCTCTAGCAGATCTGAGCTTAATCCAGCCGCAATTTTCCCCACTGTACTCATACTGCAAGGAATAATTACCATTCCAAGAGTAGAAAAAGATCCACTGGCAATAGTTGCTCCCACATCTGCATAACGATGACAGCGAAGTTTTCCTTTAGATGCTACTCCTGCTTGCTCCCGCCAAAATTGCTCCTGTAAGTCTGGTTCTGCTGGCATACGCATTTTTTGTTCTGCTTGCCAAACCAGATAAGTTCCTTTAGAAGCTACTAAATCGATGGTGTATTCTGCTTCTAAAAGAAATTTCAAAGCACGGACTGGATAGATTAAACCAGAAGCGCCACTAATAGCTAAGATTAAGGGTTTTGTCATAAATTTGTTACATTGTTGATTGTTGATTGTCTTCCATGCAACCATTAACTATCAACCATCAACCATTAAACCAGTCCTTCAAGTTCCAACTCCTCAATCATTTGAAGTCCACGCGGATCACCTACTCTTAATAAAGCTGCTTTTGCATCTTCTTTTACCCCAACATCTTCATCTTCTACCAAAGCTTCAAGGAGAGCATCAATTGCAGTAGCATAAACCACATTGAAATTCAATTCGCGGCATAATTGTCCGATTGACCAAGCGCAGTTACTGCGCACGCACGCGGTAGGATCTCGACGTAGGCCTTGAATGAGAGGCGGAATTGCAGCTACAGTATGTTCATAATCCAGAGCGCCAATTTGGGCTAAACTACTGGCAGCCCATAAGCGCACCGCAGGAATATCAGTTTTCAGAGCATGGATTAGAGGTTGTAAGCAACGGCGATCGCGACAGTTTCCCAGTGCCCAGACCACCCCTTTGCGTACATAACCATTCCAATCCTGATTGAGAGTTGCAATCAGTGGCTTTACAGCCTCAGTACTTGTGTTTCTTCCTAGTGCATAAGCTGCACTTACCCGCACCAAAGGACAATCATCAACCAGTAAGCCAATGAGATGGGGGATAGCTCTTACATCAGTTATTTCACAGAAAGCCCTTGCACCTAACATCCTCCCTTGTGCTTCTTCTCCTGTCAGTAATTGTAGCAGATCTTCTGGATCTGGAGGCGGAGTTACCTCCGACTCATCCACAGGCTCGATCTCATCTAGGGGGCTATCTAGTGGCTCTTCAGTATCAAGTATATAATGGTTGTTTTTATTATACATATGAAATTTTATCCTCTCAGGGCGTTTATGAGTTAAATCTCTTTCCCAATTGTTTAATCATCAGGAGAGACTGAGTTTCGTATCCCAGACTCTGGTAGAGATTTATTGCCGACTGGTTAAACGAGAATACCATGAGACCTATTTGGCGATCGCCTCTGTTTTTTGCCCAGTTTTCTCCATGTTGCATTAATGCTTTACCAATTCCTTGACCACGATGTTTTTTCTTCACGTATAACAAAAATATATAAGCATAGCGATCGCCACTTACCTGATCTATTGCATTTCCCATCCAAATACAACCTATTGGCTCACCTGTTAATTCCACCCACCATAATTGCGTATCACTGTTAAAGTATTTATTCACTGTATCAGCCAGATGAGAAAAGTCTTGCTGTTCTGAGAAAATTTCCTGGTAGGTTTTATGCATAAACTCCACCAGTAATTTTCTCTCCTTGCCATAGCCCCGTCTTAACTTATATCCTGCTGGTAACACCTCTGCTCTCACAAGATTTTTTTTTTTATGGTAGGTGTTGTTAAACTAAGAGCAGCCATCTGATCACAGCTCAATGTTCCCTATCTGTGTTTGTTCAAGATTGGCTATTGGTGCTGGTGCTGCCATATCCTCTGGTAAAAATATTCTAGCGCTTACTGCTAGTAAAGCGATTAAAAACATTAGCACAATGATTAAGGGAGAAATGTATTGGCGAAAAAAGTTCATTTTTGTTCAAATTTTTCAGTTTAATTTTTTTGAGCTAATTTTATTTTAACTCAATTCTCAGGCTGGGGTAGGACAATAGCTAAAATTCATTTACTCTCTCTTTAGAGAATGTTATTCCCATTCTGGCAATGGTGGCATAATAAATTTAGAGAAATCAACTTTGGCAGTAAAAGCTCTCCCTTTCCCGAAGCCTATCAAAATCTTTAATGATTAAATACTCCAAAAAGTTGGTTGAAAAGTCAAGACTGAGCAAAACAGCTTCGAGCGCATATCACCCAGTGCCAAGATAGCATACCAAAATTCAAGCACAAACATTTACAATGAGTAATTCTGGATACAAAATTCTCAAACCTGGAGATCAGATCGGGGGGCGCTACCAAATAATCCAACATTTGGGGGGTGGGGGTTTTTCTGTAACTTATTTAGCACAAGATCTCAATCTCCCGCATCAGGCACATTGTGTTGTGAAACAACTCCGTCCAATGTTTCCTGAACCTTGGATTATGGAAGATGCCAGAAAACGCTTCGCCCAGGAAGCAAATGTGCAGCAGCGACGGTTAGGCATTCATCCCCAGATCCCTGAATTGTTGGCTCATTTTGAAGGGGAAAACCAAGAATTATATTTGGTTCAAGAATTTATTGAAGGAGAAATTCTCGAAACAGAATTAAGTAACAGACAGTTCAATGAAACTGAGGTGATTACTCTCCTTGACGATGTATTAAAAATCTTAGATTTTGTTCATCAAAATGGAGTAATACACAGGGATATCAAACCATCTAATTTGATCCGCCGTCGCACGGATGGGAAAATGGTTCTGATTGATTTTGGAGCGGTTAAGGAATTGGGAAGTTTGACTGTTGACACTGAAGGGAACACAACTTATACAAGGGCGATCGGCACTCCTGGGTATATGCCTCCAGAACAATATATGGGCAGACCAAATCCAGTTTATGCTAGTGATATTTATGCTTTGGGAAAGACGGCTATCTACGCTTTAACTAAAAAAGATCCTGTTGATTTAGAAGATACTCTCACAGGGGAACTTAAAAATTGGCAAGATTATATTCCTGAAAATGTTGAGGTGAGTAACAAGTTAGTTTCTATCTTAAATAAGATGGTACGTTTTAACTCTTTAGAACGCTATCAATTAGCTCAGGAAGTTCTCGATGATCTAGCGCCTTTGTTCAAGGTGGGGAAAACAATCGGCGGCGGTTATAAAATTATTAGCTACTTGGGAGGGGGGATCTGGGGTCATACTTATTTGGCGGAAAATTTGCGGCGACATTATCAATCTCCTTGTGTAATTAAACAATTAAAGCCTCAAACAAATGACGGGGTGACTAGGCAGGAAGTTGAACGTCGTTTTTCTACAGAAATTAATGTATTACAGAAATTAGGGGATCACAATCAAATACCCAAACTTTGGGATCACTTTTCTGAAAATCAAGAGTTTTATTTGGTTCAGGAATTTATTGATGGTCAAGACCTCAGTAAGGAACTTGCAGGGGGTAAGCGCTTAAGTGAAGCTAGTGTGATTAATCTCCTAAAGCAGGTTTTGACAGTTTTAATATTTATCCATAAAAATGGAATAATTCACAGGGATATTAAGCCTTCTAATTTAATTAGAAGAACTGGGGATAGCCAAATTTTATTGATTGATTTTGGCATAGTTAAGGAAATAGTTACTGTGTCAGAAAATGCCAAGAAAACAAAAAATTCTACACAACCAGTGGGAACGGAGGGCTATATGCCCCCAGAACAAATGGTAGGCAGACCAACTTATGCTAGTGATATCTATGCTTTGGGTATTACGGCGATTCAAGCTTTAACTGGTTTGGAACCTGAAAAGTTGCCCATTAATCCCCACAGTGCTGAGGTGAAATTGGAGCAGGGAATAAATGTTAGTGATGGACTCGCTCATGTCTTGAATAAGATGGTGAGTGTGGATTTGGCAAGGCGTTATGATTCTGCGGAAAAAGTTCTTGTTGCAGTGGAAAAAATAGCTCCTAAAAAAAGACAAAAATCTGCTCATGATTGGGTGAAATATATTGTGATGCTTGTGCTCGCATTGGTAATGCTAATAGCGAGTGTTCCTCTATTTTTTGCCTGGCAAAAAGCCAGAAACGTTAGACAAATTTTTGACACAGGTAATAGTTATTATAATCAAGGAAATTTTAATGAGGCGCTCAAATTTTACGATAATGTTTTAAGCATAGATGCAAATTTCCATGAAGCTTGGACAAATAAAGGCTATGCACATAGTGCTTTGGGGGAATATGATGAGATGCGTCAAGCTTGTAAAACGGCAACTACCATCGCTCCTAAGTCAAGTTATGCTTGGAATTGTCAAGGAGAGGCTGATAAAAGTTTCCATCAATTTGATGAGGCGATCGCTGCTTTTGATCAGGCAATTGAATTGAATGGTGAAGATCCAGCTTTTTGGATTAATCGGGGGGAGGCACTGCTGAAAAAAAATGAACCCTTACCCGCTCTTGAAGATATCAATCAGGCAATTGAGCTCCTGGCTTCAGGTAATAATCCCAAGGAATTATCAGTTGCTTGGAGTTATAAAGGTTGGGCTTTACGAGATTTGGAAAAGTTTCTTGAAGCTCTGGAAGCTTATAATAAATCTCTCCAATTTGCTCCTGATTATTTCCCCGCTAAACTCGGTCAAGGTATTTCACTCAGAGGAATTGAGCAATATAAATTAGCCAAGGCTATTTTTGAAGAAATTCTGGAAAATACTCTGTTGACAAAAACTGAAAAAGTAGAAACTTGGTTTTGGTATGGGTTGACTCTTTGTGATCTTGGTAGTCAAACTGAGGCGATCAATGCTTTTAATCAAGTCTTAACTATTGATCCTAATCATCAACCTTCTCTTGATGCTCAAAATAATTGCCTCAATTTGAAATGAAAAGTTTTTGTTGGTTTAATCTCTGCCATTACTTAAAACATAAAATCCCACAGGTTTACAAAGAGTGCTAATAAATAGGGGTTTGATGCTCAAACCCCCGTTAATTAGGTGAAAATAAACTAGATCTCTTGCGAAACCGTAAAAAACCCCACCCCAACCCTCCCCTTAGTAAGGGGAGGGAGCCCTACATTCCAAGCATTTCTCCCCCCCTTGCCAAGGGGGGGTAGGGGGGGTTAACACAAATGATCGCAAAAGGTCTACTCAATTATTGATCTAGTTCATTTCCAAAATTCCCACCAGGGTTGCATATCGGTGTATAACCGACTTAAACCTCGACTAGATGCTCCATTGTTGGCAATTGCATTTGATTTTTCTTCGCCAATGAGATCTGTGCCAACAAAATCCAGATAGGCTGTATAAAGGTCAACATCATTGTTGATGGTAAATAACTCTGTGGAGTCTTGACTTGAACAAAAATCTCCTCTTCTAATTGCAGTGCAGAAGACAATTTTTCCATCCACTGCTTCGCCAGTTAAGTAATGCACCTGACCTTCATTATACATATCCTGTAAAATGTTGGCTGCATTTTGACATGCTTGCTCAGTTTCTGCCGCAGATGCAAAATAATCTTGTTTAAAATTGAGCATTGTACTTTGCTGATCTGATTCTGAAATGCGAACTACGGGCATAGAACCTTTGGAATCGCAGGTAATTTGTACCGTGTTTGCAGATCCAGGTTGGGCAGATATTGCTGTTATGCCGAATGCGATCGCCCCTCCTGTCAATAAACTAATAATATGTTTTTTCTTTCCCATTTTTTTTCTACAAATATGTTTCTTTTTTGCTTTTTATTCTATCATACTGGGACTTTTTCTTACTCTGCTGCTGAAAAACTTGTTAGATCAAGCACACAATAAGCGATGGCCTGCTCACTGCTCACTGATAAGCCGATGAGCGGATTTGAACCGCCGACCGTTCGATTACGAATCGAATGCTCTACCACTGAGCTACATCGGCATCCTCCGACAGGAATTATAACACAAATTTTTGCTTTTGGGAAAAATCCTGCCAAATTCGTGCCAAGATTTAATTGTACATACTCATCAAAAATTATGACAGATTCACCAACCAACAAGTCTAACAGCAAAAGAAAAAACAAAGCAAAGCAACTTAGTCCTGAAAAATATGCCAGATTGAAAGCTGAAGCCGAAGCTCCCTACAGAGGTTTAAGAAAATTTATTTACTTAGCTTTTGGAGCATCAGGTTTTATTGGGGGGGTGATTTTTCTTGCCCAGCTTGCTGCTCGCAGAGAAGTTGCCTCAGCTTTACCTAATTTTGCTTTACAAGTTGGTGTAGTAGCACTGATGGTTTTTTTGTTTCGCCTCGAAGACAAAAAAGAAAGCAAGGAGAAGAAATGAACTTCTCCAGCTTCCTCAAATTAATTAAACCTCATCCTCATATTCTACCTCTTGAGATTCATAATTATCTTCCATTTCCTCTGAGTCACCAAACATTACAGATGTAATATCTAGTTTTTCGCGCACTTCCTTGTCGATAGTAACTGCCACAGCAGAATTTTCCTCAAGGTACTTCACTACGTTATCGCGGCCTTGACCAATATTATCCCCGTTGTAACTGTACCAAGCGCCCTTACGGATAATTACATTAGCTTTTTCAGCCATATCTAAAAGACATCCTATTTGAGAAATTCCTTTGCCAAAAATAATGTCAAACTCGGCAATGCGGAAGGGAGGAGCAACTTTATTTTTCGCTACTTTGACTTTAGCGCGGATTCCGTATTCCCCTTCACTGCCTTTTTTTAAGGTTTGAGAGCGACGAATATCTAAGCGCACAGAAGCATAAAACTTCAGGGCATTCCCTCCAGTTGTGACTTCTGGACTACCATAAGTTATGCCGATTTTTTGCCTGAGCTGGTTGAGGAAAATCACAGTGCAGCCTGCTCTCCCAATGTTTCCTGCAATTTTTCTGAGGGCTTTACTCATCAGTCGCGCTTGTAACCCTACTTGAGTATCACCCATTTCCCCTTCGATTTCTGCACGGGGAGTTAGTGCTGCTACTGAGTCAATTACAACAATATCTACTGCTGAACTACGCACGAGCTGATCGACTATTTCTAGACCTGATTCTCCTGTATCAGGTTGAGCTACCAGAAGGTTAGCTATGTCAACGCCTAAAGCTTGGGAGTAGGTGGGATCGAGGGCGTGTTCTGCATCCACAAAGGCTGCCACACCGCCTGCTTTTTGCACTTCGGCGATCGCATGGAGTGCCAGGGTTGTTTTCCCTGAACTTTCAGGGCCATATATCTCAATGATCCGACCTTTTGGCAGGCCACCGCCTAAAGCTAAATCTAAGGTTAATGCTCCTGAGGAAATAGTTTCTACCCGCATTTGGGTAGCATCTCCTAAGCGCATGATTGCACCTTTGCCGAAATTACGCTCTATTTGATTCAGCACTAAGCTGAGGGCTTTTTCTTTATCGGTAGTTGTGGTAGTTGTGCTAGTAGCCATTCATGCCTCTGGAAAATAATAATAACAGTACGCAGTGGGAAATTTAGGTTTTTCTGGCTGGTTTAATTTTACCCAGTTGAGTCAACGGACTTTCCCCCTAATTAGTACAAAAGTATCTATTGATTTTAGCTTTTTTTCTCTGAGACTGTGGTTATTGTATCGAATTGTTAACTCTAAAGCCAGGAACGGCTCAGTAGCTCTAACTCGGCTACTTCTTCTGGGTTAAGACTCCATCCTAATGCCCCTGCATTCTGGGTTGCTTGGTTGAGATTTTTTGCTCCTGGAATGGGAATTACGTTTTCCTGAGCAATTAACCAGTTAAGTGCTACTTGAGCTTGTGTTTTTTGGTACTTTTCCCCTAGCTGTTTTAATAAATCTAGCACTGGGGCAATTTTTCTTAACCCAGTCTCACTGAAGCGCTCGTCAAATTTACGTGCGCCGTCTGGTTTATTTGCTTGTTCTGAGGTATATTTGCCTGTAAGTAATCCTTGTGCTAAAGGGCTATAAGCCAGAATAGTAATATCTAATTCTTTGGCTGTAGCGAGAATGCCTTGAGTTTCGATTTTGCGGTACAGCAGGGAATAGTTAACCTGATTGACTGCTAAAGGTACACCTCTTTTTGCTAATATTTCATGGGCTTGGCGCATTTCTTCAGCCGAGTAGTTGCTCACTCCTACACTCTTAATCCTTCCCTGCTGTACTTCATCGGCTAAAGCGTTCATTAGGGTTTCTTGTGTCAGAAAGAAGGTAAATGGCCAATGGACTTGGTAAAGGGTTATTTGTGGCAATTGTAAGCGTTTAAGACTGGCTGTGAGTGCATCTGCCACTGATCGGGCAGTGAAACGCCAGGGTAAGGGCCCATATTTGGTGGCAATATCTACTGGGGTGTCTATTTGTTTCATAAATTTCCCCAGCAGCGATTCTGATTCCCCTAAACCGTAAACTTCGGCAGTATCAAAAAAGGTTACTCCAGCTTTTACCGCTCCTTCAAAGGCTTCTTTTACCTGGGCAGCGCCATAATCACCGCCATAATTCCAAAATAGCTTATCTCCCCATGCCCATGTTCCAATTCCTAAACGAGTGACTACAGGGCCGTTTTTTCCTAATGTAGTGGTTGTTTCCATGGTTTAATCATTCACATTTCTTTACATTTTAAGGGAAATTTTGGTTTTAGTTGGCCATGCCCACTTCAATAAATGGCGTTGCTGAATTGAAGCATGAATATTAAAGTAGTAACTGAGAAGTAGGGAGAGGGTTTTAGTTTGGTTAGTAGTTCTCGTAATAATATAATTCGCACTTCAATTCAGCAACGCCCAATAAATAAAAAAAGGTGCATTTCTCTCAACAAACACACCATTTTCAAACCATCCTCACTGAAAAATCAAGTAATCACAGTGGGAAATTCCCGCTGAGTAAACTGCTTAATTTGGGCAATTTCTTCGGCCAAATTAATCAAAGGTGCTAAAGCCTTTTGCGTATCCACATCATGCTTACTAGCATCTGGCTCGTAGCTTTCAAAATAAACCCGCAGAGTTGCTCCTTTTGTACCAGTTCCTGACAAGCGAAATACAAGGCGAGAACCATCAGTAAAGCCAATGCGAATACCTTGATTTTTGCTCACACTTCCATCTACAGGGTCAGTATAACTAAAATCATCGCTATACTCTACCTCATAGTTACCAAATTGCTTACCTTTCATCTCAGGAATTAATGCAAGTAAACCCTCTATTAGTTCCCTCGCCTTAGCTGAATCAACTTCTTCATAATCATGGCGAGAATAGAAATTTTTGCCATATTTTTGCCAGTGACTGCGGACAATTTGCTCGACAGATTCCCCACGAGCTGCGATGATATTCAACCAAAAAAGTACTGCCCACAAACCATCTTTTTCCCGCACATGGTTAGAACCAGTACCGAAACTTTCTTCTCCGCATAAAGTAGCTTTCCCCGCATCCAGTAAATTGCCAAAAAACTTCCAACCTGTAGGAGTTTCGTAGCAATCAATCCCTAATGCCGCTGCCACCCGATCTACAGCCGCACTGGTAGGCATCGAGCGAGCAACCCCAGCTAAACCCTGACTATATGCTGGGATCAAATGGGCATTAGCCGTCAAAACCGCTAAACTGTCACTGGGGTTAACAAAAAACTGGCGGCCCAAAACCATATTGCGATCGCCGTCTCCATCAGAAGCTGCCCCAAAATCTGGTGCATCATCCCCAAACAAAATCTCTACTAAATCATGGGCATAAACCAGATTAGGATCAGGATGCCCCCCACCAAAATCCTCCTTTGGAGTACCATTAACTACTGTACCCGCAGGTGCGCCCAAACGTTGCTCAAACAGGGCATGGGCATAAGGGCCTGTTACTGCATGGAGTGAATCCATACACATCTTAAAATTCCCAGAAGTTAGAAGTGCTTTGATTTTGTCAAAATCAAACAAAGACTCCATCAACTCCACATAAGGCTCTACTGAGTCAATCACCTCCACACTCATTGTTCCCAGTTTAAACGAACCCACCTGATCTAAATTTACATCGGCTGCTGCCAGAATTTTGTAACTATCGATCGCTTTTGTGCGCGCATAAATCGCCTCTGTCACCTTTTCTGGTGCTGGCCCACCGTTCGTTACATTATATTTCACCCCTAAATCCCCATTGGGGCCACCTGGGTTGTGACTGGCCGAGAGAATAATCCCACCAAATGCTTGATTTTTCCGAATAATCCAGGAAGCTGCGGGAGTAGAAAGTATGCCACCACAACCGACTAAAATTTCCCCAATCCCATTAGCCGCTGCCATTTTTAAGATAGTTTGAATGGCAATTCTGTTATAGTAACGACCATCACCACCCAGTACTAAAGTCTGACCTTCACACCCAGGGAGCGAGTCAAAAATAGACTGGATAAAGTTTTCGAGGTAATGGGGTTGCTGGAAAACTGGTACTGCTTTGCGTAGCCCTGAAGTCCCAGGTTTTTGATCACTAAAAGGTTTAGTTGAAACTGTTTTGATGTTCATAATTAATTGAGATTTTGAACAAAATGATTAATTATTTGCGCTCGCCAATCCAGATTTTATTACATCCCATAGCCTTCTCCTGAAAAACCCCTTATTTTCTTAGCTCTGAGGTAAGCTGCGGGGATGCTCCATTAGCTATTTATTTTCTGATCAGGGATTTCCCTAAAAACCTCCTTTTTATTTTAAGACTTTTTGCGCTCTTTGCCCTATTTAATTTCTCCAAGGTTTAAAATAAGATTAAAAGCCAATTGCCAGAGAGTAAACACTATGATTCAAACAAGTGTCAAGGAATTTTTAAATGAATTAGAGTCCCATTGCAGCAGTACCGCGATCGCCACTTTTCTTAACAATCAGGAACAACCCTTTGTTATTGATTTGCGACGTAAGCATAACCGAGTAATCTACGGTTATCAAAAAGGTCACAAAGAACTATTTCTCAACAAACTAATCTTTGATACCCAACCCCATGCTTCATTAATTTTACGTTCTTTTACCCCAGAAATAGACGAATTAACCAACCTACCTCTCAAGGAAATACGTGGTTATATTATCCGACGACAAGGTGAAGAATTAGTATTTGAAAAAATCTCACCTACTATGATGTTTGCCTGTCAAAACACCGATGCAGAAACAGGAGAACCACTCCCTTTGGAACAGTCAGTGAGATACTGTTAAAATCGAAGTAATTAAACTAGCTAATTCCCGATGTTGTGAGTAGAGTTCTCCCAAAAAAAGCTGAGTTTGGGGAAAAGAAAGCTGTAGCTGAGTACATTGGGCAGCGATCGCCTCAGTAATACCTCCCGAAAAAAGAAAATAGGGCAAAATTGCAATATCTCTTTTCCCCGCAGTAATTAAACCCATTACTTGTTCAGTTAAACTAGGAGATACAGCCCAAAAAGCTGGCATAGCTTGTAACTGAAAAGCGATCGCTTCTATCAATAAATTAGCCCCCAAACGACGACTACCATGAGCTAGTAAAATTCTCCCCTCTGTAGCTGGTAACTGAGCAAATTGTTTGGCTAAAAGGTTAATCATTCCCCCATAACTCCCCAAATAAGCAAGCAACTCTAACTCTATTTCCTCCCCCAAAAATTCAGCAGCTAATGCAACTTCAGCAGGGATATCTTCTTCTACATGCACCCCTGGTAATAACAATAAAGGTAATATTTTTAAACGTTTACAACCTTGATTTTGCCCCTGCCAAGCAACTTGGCGAATACTTTCATTTAAAGGAAAATTACCTAATTCCAGAGCAGCAGTAGCTACTTGCGGACTATTTTCTCCCAGGGATGTTAAATTTTCTATGACCAACTCTGCTAGTCGTGATACAGCCTTTTGCGGTCGTGGGTCACGACTACCATGAAATACTAAAAGATAAGCGGTTTTTTTCCCCATGTATCGCTCACGATTCTATTTTATTGAGCAGCTCAATTAGTTGTTGTTTAACTGATTCATGGGTATATTCATCATCTGGATGAGCAGGTTGTCCTGGACTTTGAAAATAAGGTCGTTCCCCATACATTTGACCCCATTGAAAATCCACTTGTTTTACAAAATCATACAATAACTCTTGGTTCTCAATAATTTTTTCTATTATTTCCTTCAAAGCGCTCAAAGGAGAATTGAGATATTTGCTCACTATTGCTTTATCTTGCTTAACCCAATTTTGCAAAACTGCTTGTAACGAACCCAATGAATCCTGAAGATTGTTAGCAATAAAAACATTAATTTCTGTGGTTAGTTGTAACATTTTGGGTACAGGAGATTCTCCCTTTAAAAAATTGCCTCCCTCGCGAGCGATCGCCTCAGCCATTGAAAACTGTCGCCCCGACATAATATCTCGTTGAATCCGAAGATTTTCTTCCTCTTTCTCTGATGTCATAATTATTACTTAAAAGTATATTTCTGGGAATGAACAGCGAATAATTGAATATTACATAATTTCAGAAAGCAATATTACTGATATACCTGGTACTTTCTCAAAGTTTTTATCATTAGTTATAAAGCTTGAACATTGATTCAATCTTGCTGTTGCTGCATGGATAGCATCAGGCAATTTAAGCTTAACACTAGCCCGCAATTGAGCCGCTTCAATCAAAATTTCACGACTAATGGGAATAACTGCCAAACTTGCCCTACTACTAATTGCTTGTTTATAGATTTCTTCTTGGACTAAATCTTGATTTTGGAGCGGTTTTACTAAAGCTTCTGCCAATGAAAGTTCACTGGTAAATGCCATTAAATCACCCAGATCAATGTGTTGAAATAGTTGGGTCAAATTATCCCTAAAAGCTGGATATCCTTCCAAGGCATAAATCCAGATATTTGTGTCAAGATAAACTCGATAGCCAGAAATTGCATCTAAGATTCCCATGAGTCTCTTTCTTGGCGAATAAACTGATCTACTTCTCCTGGAGTACTAAAACTACCTTGTGCACTACCAATCAAGCTAGTTAAAGAACTTGACGATTCATTAAAAAGAGATTCGACAAGTACAATTACTTCTACAGTTGCCCCCTCTCGAAGTTGATTTGACTTAATTTCTACAACCCCACCAGGTTGTACTATTGCTTTTTGCTTAAGTCCATTGAGCATAATTATTTACCCTGATCTATATAATTATTTTAGTTCATAAACTATTTGATAGTAAAGAGGCGGTTTTTACCGCCTGCTCACTTAACTTTTCACAATCGGCCCAAAATCCGCTAAAACACGGGCATGATTCCGCAATAAAGCCAATAAATTGAGTCGATTGCGCTTAATATCAGGATTTTCATCCATTACTAACACACTTTCTGTGCCATCAAAAAAGTTACTCACAGTCGGAGCAATTTTTGTCAAACTATTCACCAAAACTTGATAATTACTTTCTGCTTGCGCTGCTTCAGTTTGGGGAACTAATTCCACCAGTGCATCATAAAAAGCTTGTTCTGATGACTTCTGAAAAAATGCTGGATTAACAACTGCACGGGGGTCAAGTTGTTGGGTATCTAAATCACCTTGTGCTGCCAGACGAGTAGAACGGTTAACAGTTTCATAAATACTATCAAGCTGCTTATTATTGCGGATTTGTTGGAGGAAGAGAGCGCGATCGCGTACATCTAATAAATCTTTCAACGCCCTTTGTGTATATTCTGAGTCATTTTCCCCCAAAACCGCATTTACCAAATCATAATCTATCTTCAATTCATCTTGCAGTAAAGTACGGATACGTTGAATAAAAAACTCTTGTAAAGCTAGTAATGGTGACTCCTGATCTGAATGAGCAGTTACAAAATCAGCCGCACCCTGTTCTAATAATTGTGCTAAATTGATCTCTAAATTTCCCTGCCAAGTAACATTAATTATTCCATTTGCTGCCCGTCGCAAAGCAAAAGGATCGGCTGAACCAGTGGGTATCATTCCCAAACCAAAAATACTCACCAAAGTATCGAGGCGATCGGCTAACCCTACCACTTGACCAGTAAGAGATGTAGGCATTAAATCATCTGCACCCCTGGGTAAATAATGCTCAAAAATCCCCTTAGCCACCATTTCCCCTTCCCCACTCACCAGGGCATATTTCCCCCCCATTACCCCTTGTAGCTCAGGAAACTCATACACCATCTGAGTTACTAAATCAGCCTTACACAGCAAAGCAGTACTTTCTATTTCGTTGCGCTGTTGTTCATCTAGTTCTAACTGTTCGCATATCTGCACGCTAATTTCCAAGATCCGATCCACCTTATCGCGCATGGAACCCAAATCTTCCTGAAAAGTAACATTTTCTAGTTGAGGCAGATAACATTCCAAATGATCATCACAGTCAGCTTGATAGAAAAATTGAGCATCTGCTAGCCGAGCGCGAATTACTCGCTCATTACCTGCTGCAATAATCTCAGCTTTAGCCCGATCGCCATTGCTAATAGTAATAAAATTAGGTAGAAGTTGGCTATTTTGCTTAACTGCAAAATAACGCTGGTGAGTCACCATCACTGTAGTAATTACTTCTGGGGGTAAGCTTAAAAATTCTGGGTCAAATTTCCCCACTACTGCTGTGGGCCATTCCACCAGATTAGTTACTTCCCCTAATAAACTTTCAGTAATTACTGCTTTTCCCCCCAATTTTGTGGCAGCAGCTTCCACCTGTTGTTTTATTTGTTCACAACGTTTTGCAGGCTCAACCTCCACATAAGCTTTTTGTAAACATGCAACATAGGCAGTAGCAATGGGAATAGTTACTGTAGCGGGATGGAGAAGGCGGTGTCCCACAGATAAGCGATCGCTTTTAATTACAGTAGAACCGTTTACCAGTTCTATGGGCAGCACTTCTTCATCTAATAATGCCACTAACCAACGAATAGGGCGAGGAAAACGTAAATCCCCATCGCCCCAGCGCATAAACCGTCTGCCTTCCAATTTCGTAATCCATTGAGGTGCTAACTCTGTGAAAATCTCAGTAACTGGCTGTCCTGTAATTTGTTTCTGAATAAAGACAAATTCCCCTTTATCAGTATCTCTAATTTGTAATTGTTCTAATTCTACCCCTTGCTTTTTCGCAAAACCTTCAGCCGCCTTTGTCGGTTTCCCATCTTTGAAAGCAGCAGATCGGGGCGGCCCTTTTATTTCCTCTTCCCGATCTGCTTGTTTTGCTGGTAGTCCTTTAATTAATACCCCCAGACGGCGGGGAGTTCCATAGTATTCAATTGCCTCATAAGTTAAAAATTGCTCTTGAAGGCTTAAGGGAATGCGTTTTTGCCATTGGGCGATCGCCCCACCCACAAAATCTGCGGGTAATTCTTCTGTACCTACTTCTAATAAAAAATTCACCATCGGAGACAGTCTCAATTAACAACTTCTGTAATAATAGTCTGTTGGTTCACCTCTTGTCAGACTTAGAAAGGAACCCTTCTCCGCCTGCTTCCACCTTAGCCTGTAGGGTGGACTTCTTGGTCTAATCAATCAATTAACGGGATTCTACCTGGTTTTTGCCCACCCTACACTCCGAACCCGAACTAATCAATCAATTAACGGGATTCTACCTGGTTTTTGCCCACCCTACTATAACTCCGACCTTGCGCTTACATAGGTTTGGGGTTTGTAACCTCAATACTTTCGTCTCAATGAATCGCACCAAATGTTAAAAAATGTTAAAAAAAACACATCGGCAGAAAAAATCAACTAATATAAAAAGTGTGGTTGCCACCGAACCAGAAAAAGGAGATACCAGATGGCACAAATTAAGTGGATAAGCAAAGTAAATGGTGATTGGAATACCGCAGCTAACTGGCAGGGGGGGGTAGTTCCAGGAGTAAACGATGATGTGATAATTAACGTGACTGGGGCTAACCCAGTCATCACTATTCCTGATGGACTTGATGTTACTGTCAAGAGTATTACCAGTGTAGAGAAGCTGGTGGTAGATGGCTCACTAACTGTAACAACAGGTAATTCTACCCTCAATGGCGAGTTGGTGGTTAACCCTAATAAATATTTACAAGTTAAGGACACTGCTAATTTAGTTGCTAATGGTGCGACAACAGCCAATGGAGCAAGTTTGTATGCTGAAAATGGAGGGAAACTCAACCTCCCCGCTCTCACCAGTTACGATGGGGGCTATGATTACAATCCCACATACATTCAAGCTTCAGGAATAGGAAGTGAAGTAAACCTTCCCAATGTAACAAGTTTTGTGGGGAGGAGCGGAGAATATTATTGGCCATCACGAACTGAGGTAAACGCTTTAGCTCAAGGGAAAATTAACCTGA
>JADQBC010000130.1 GCA_016903655.1 Gomphosphaeria aponina SAG 52.96 = DSM 107014 | reverse complement strand
GTCATTTGCGAGGGGGTCAGCGAGCAGGCTTTTTTCTCAGAAAAAAAGAGAGCTTTAAAAAGCTGAAACCCTTATACAGCAAGGGAGCGAGGGGGTCTATTGAAAAATGGAGATTTGAGAAAATTTCCGACCCCCTCGCCGTAATAATATTTCATACAATAATAGAGCCAGAAGCCTGAGTAAGAGAAGGACCTTGCCCCCATACTTGGACCCGAGATAAAGTATGACGAGAAACTGGGTAAAAACGGATATTATCCTCTTCCTCTTTAATCCGTTTTCGTAACCTTTTACATAACTCATCATACTTTTTAGAACTCAAAACACATTCAAACACAGAATATTGAACCCGCTTACCATAACCCAAAAGCAACTCAGCCACCTTACGTCGCCTTTTATCACAGGGAATATCATAAGCAACAAGGTAAAACAACATGGAAAAATTAACGAATTAAATAAGGTTGATAACCCAAACTAGGCTCATAAACAAATCGCTTAAAATTCTTAACTTGACACATCAGTAAATCCCAACGGGGCTGTTTTTCCTCATCACCAGTATCCACCCTTTCTTCCATACGTCGCACAAAAGCAGTAAGAAACTTTTTCCGACCAGAAGTATTTAAAAAACAACCACCATTATGATATTCAAAATCAGCCAAACTATTCATGATTTTACTTTTAATTAACCATAACACCAAAGAATCTATAATAGGAGCACGAAACTCCTCAATTAAATCAGAAGCCAAACTAGGATGACGCTCATTATCTTGATGTAAACAAGCAAAATAAGGATCCAAACCCTGAACTTCTATTAAAGCTAAAAGATGATTCCATAATATTTGATAACCAAAACTCAACATAGCATTAACAGGATTACCAGGAGGACGACGAGACCTCCCTAAAAACAGAAAATCAGGAGATTGTAAACATTCACCAAAAGCATTAAAATAACTAGCAGCACCAGCACCCTCATAACCCATTAACTGAGAAATATTAACTGCCTTTTGACACTTCTCTATTAAATATTCTAAGCTTTTCAGAGTGGCAGTTAAAATTTCAGAATCAACCTTTTGTCCTTGACGACGCAACAAAACCCGACTATTTTTTAACTTAGCCCAAACAATTTTCTTTGCCACCAACAACCGAGCTTCAGGAGAAATTTGTTGTTGATAACGACTTAAATAACGATAACCTTGAGCCAAAGCAATTAATCTACCATAACAGTAACCCATAGTACTTAGATAGACAATAGTAATATTGCGCCCGAGACAACTTATAATAGCTTGGGTAGTCACTTGAGACTTACCAAAAATAAGAACTTGCTCCAATAATGGCAACTGGACTTCGTTTAAAATGGTTTCCCCTTGTTTAACCAACAAACTCTCATTTTTCAGGGAAATATAACAACCTTGCTGAGAAACATAAAGACTTTTCATAATTTAATTTTGTGAAAAAAACAAAATAATCAATGAAATTTACAAAGAACATTACTTGGTGGGCAATGCCCACCCTTCAATCATAAACTACAACAAAAACAATAAATTAAATTATTCTTGGCGTTCAATATCTTTATAAGGAATACTTTCTATTTCTCCTTGAGAAGATTTGCGGAAAAAAGAGCCTTTATATTTAACAGGTTGGATCAACCAACTAACAACTAAATCAGCTCCAGAGCACACCAAAAAAGTAGAGCCAGTCACCAATAAAGTATTAGTAATGACAGCAGCCAAACCCAAAGGAGCAATGAGCAAAATACCTAAAGTAATGCTTCCATTAAAAATTGCAGCCGTAGCATTGCGCAAAATCATTCCCCGTGTGGTAATATACATAAGTTTCAACCTCAACTCTTATAAATCCAATGTAAGGGATAAAATGGAAAAAACCTAGAAAATCAAAATATTTGAAAATTAACCACCAATTAGAGTTAAAATGAGTGAGAGTAAGGATTTTCAGAACGAACAAGATAATAAATAAATATTTTTTTTAACAAACCATTCAATTGCCCAAATTGAACAAAAATTACTATAAAAATTTAGTACAATAAAATAGATTATGTGCGATTGTCATTGTTAATAAAAAGTATTGTCACAATTCAAGTTAAAGTATAAATACAAAAAGTGTAATGTGCAGCTACCTGGGAAAAATTGCCAGAAAATCATCGTACTTAATTGTGCAAGTTTATTCAGGAAATCCTTATCTAATAACATCTCTTCCTAAACCAGAGACCAAAAGCTGCGAAGTCCAAACTTAAAATGGTCATCCAACGCTGGCGCGGACTGATGACCATTTTAAGTTTGGACTTTTGCAAGAGGTCTATGGAATAAAAATTTTTGCATAAGTCCTGTTTGTTTCTCTTAATTTTTATTATTAAATCATGCCTAAACCCAGTAAAAATCATTCATATAGTGATGAAAAAGCATTTATCCGTTTAATGCTATTAATTGCTGTTATTCTCAAACATCCTGGTATTGGTAGCTCAGACTGTGAAGAGAGAGAGGTAAACTCCAATAAGTCTTTAGAACCAATACAAACAGAAATTAGAAAATTAGCAGCAGAGCTAAACATTAATTTTCCTGAAAATTATCCGAAAATTCCTACTACTAGAAAAGATTTAGAAGTTCTCAAAAAATATCAAATTCTGCAGCAGCGTATGTATCGTTGGGGTTATTATTTGGGTACAGGGGTAATGAGTTTAGAAGAGTTAAAAATTGCTTTACAAGCGCTGCATTCTCAAGGAAAATATCAGGGGGATGCCTTAGTGAGAAAAATTGAGAAGAAATTAACTAAAAGACTCAGAAATTTAGATAAAGAAAACCAAGGCAAATTTTTTTATCCCGTGCGGTGTAATATAAATTCAGTTATTAACTATACAGATCCAGAAGAAATGATGGAACAGGGAGAATATAGAAATACTCTTTTTCATCACATTGAAACTTTAGAAAAAGCCATAATTAATGGGGAGGTTATCGAAATATTCCGTAGTAAAGACTTATATCAACAACAAGGTATTGGAATGGTCAAAATATATCCTTTACAGTTAATTTATTATAACATTGCTTGGTATTTAATTTTTGAAAATCATCAAGATAACTGTCTAGCAATAGGAAGAATAGACCGTTATAGCAACTATTGCCAAGTTTTAAATCTACCGAAAAGAGCCATAAAAACCCAAGAAAAAAGCTTAGAAAATGCCCATCAATTATTAACTAATGGTTGGGGTTTGTTTTTAGGAAATAAAGAAGAGCAGTTATTAGAACTTGAGGGAAAGTTACCATTAGAAACAGTAAGAGTAAGGTTTTTTCCTCCCATGACTAAATTTATTCAGGAAGGGGAAAAAAGACATCCTCAACAGCAAATATTTTTAGGGGAAAAAGATGATGTTGGTGAGTTAAAATATGTAGATTATCAAATTAAATTACCTCCTCGTTCCCATCAAGAATTTTTACATTGGGTACAAGGTTACTTCGACAAAGCCATAATTATCACCCCAGAAACCTTAAGAAAACAACACCAAGAAGGAGCAAAAAATCTCTATGGAAGGTATTTTATTGATAATCAATAAGCCCTTGGTAAGTAATTAGACAATTAATTACATGGGTGAGGGCGGGTTTTGCACAATCAACATAGGTTATCCCGCTGGCCCGCCCCTACAGAAATTAGATCTCTTGCGAAATTACGAAAAACTGTCATCAGTCCGCGCCTATTTTTTACAAATGAAGAAAATAATGAGAAATTCCACTTGCGAAATTACGAAAAACTGTCATCCTGAGCGCCAGCGTTGGATCTCCGAGATCCAACGCTGGCGCTCAGGATGACCATTTTAAGTTTGGACTTTCGCACTCATGTCTAATTAATCATAAAAGGAACGCAAAGTGGACTGGGTTGCCTATTATATAGTTAACACTACTTTCGCAAAAGGTCTAATTAATCATTCCCATCATAGTTGTAAATATATAGTTCATTACTCCCCCAAGCAAAAACACCCAGCCTTGCATAATAGGTACAGGTTTTAATAGACCTGTTGCGAAACTCTAAAAAACCCCACCCCAACCCTCCCCGCGGGCTCGGGTCCGGAGCCCTCATTCCAAGCATTTCTCCCCCCCTTGCCAAGTTTAGTGCTTCTGTCTATAAAATTTTTTAGTATTTCTGAAGCCCTCATTCCAAGCATTTCTCCCCCCCGAGCCCGCGGGGGGGTAGGGGGGGTTAACACAAATGATCGCTCATTGGTCTAATATATAAAACTTTATTGACAATTTTTAGTATGCTTATCCTGTATTATGATAAATAACCCTTCCCCTCAAAGAAAATATTACCCTAATTAGGCTAAAATCCTTATCTAGTAAAGGTTTTAGCCCAGAAAAAAAAATCTTAAAAATATCTTTTAATTCTAGCCATCCTTCCGAGCTAGGGGATACATTATAAATATGCACCTGAGATAACAACTCAACCAGTTAAGCTGAGTCAAGCTTAACTAACATCCAAATGGTTAATTTATGTAACCAAAAGCAACAAATAATTAGTTAACAGTGTTAAAGTAAAAAGTACATACAACGAAACAATCAAATGAGTAGTTACTGGCAAGCAAAAATTTGGGGTTTACTCCATGACCCAGCCTTAAAAGCATTACATAGCAATGCTGGGAGAGGACAAAACAGTTTCTGGCAAGATTTAGCAGTAATGCAAGACTGGGTAGAAGAAAAACTCAACCCAGAAAATTCAGAGAAAAAGATCTTTAAACATATTCACCTAGCAGACTATATAACCTCCGCCAGCGATCGCGGAGCCATTGGTAGTGTCACCAACTTTGTAGATTATGACAAAAACGGGTTAGAAATATCCCATCTGCTCTCAGGAGCCAAACAAAATTTAAAACTTATAGATCAGCACCATCAAGAGGTACTAAAAAAAAGAAAAGAATATCTACAGAGAAAAGAAAACCAACTTCTCCCAGACTTGATCAAAACAGAAGAAGATATTCAAAAAGTATTTTGGTGGTTATGGCGTTGTCTCCCCGAAGCAGTGTGCCAAGCATTTGATGATCACTCACTAATGTTAATGCCCGCAGAAACAAGATTGCCAGATAGTTCAATTTGGAGTCATGCCAGTCTCACCGCAGCCATGGCGGGAGCATTAGCAGGGTATAACCTCACACAAGAGGAAGTGAAAGGTAACTGGCCAAACCAAAAACCCCTATCCCATCCCTACCTAGCCAGTTTCACCTTTTCCCCCATTCAAGAGTTAATCAAAGCCAGTCGGAAAATGCGAGACTTCTGGGCAGGCTCATGGATCTTACATTATCTCAGCGCCCAAGTAAGTTGGAAACTAGCCCTAAAATATGGACCAGACTGTTTACTCTACCCCAGTCTTTATGGACAACCATTAATAGACTTGTGGTTATTAAAAAAATATCCAGATTTTCAACAGTGGATAAACAAACCCAAATCAAGATTACTACTTACCGCAGGTTTCCCAAATGTTATCGTAATGGTTTTACCAGCAGAAAAAGTAGCAGCCGCCATGGAAATGGCTAAAAGTGAGTTGTTAACAAGTTGGCGAAACATAGGTAATGAAGTATTTAATGAACTGCACAATAACAGAAATTGGCAAAAAGATTTAAAAGAAGATAGTAACACTTGGGCAGGTTGGTTAAATGCTCAATGGCAAACCTATTGGACAGCGGTACCCATTGGGAAAAAAAATGAAGCATTAAGAAGCAGTGAAATATATCAAGAAGATGAAGCCAAAGATCGCAGTTGGACAAAAGAACAAAACAAAGCCTATAATTTAGGTGAAAAACAAGCTTTATTCCAAGAAAAAGAGTTAAAATTTCTGAGAGCCAAAGCAAAAATACGCTGGGAAACCCAAAAAAGACATCCTTTCTCCGCCAATGTTGGCTCCTGGTGGTCATATATATTTGATCAAACCCGTTTAGCCTTAACAGCAGTAAAAAACGCCCGTACCTGGGAAATACCCACAGCCTTTGGACCTAGATCCACCGTATCAGGTTTAGGCCCAGTTGTCCACCCAGAGCAGGATTGGATCACAGAAGGGGACAGTAAAAAATATTGGCAAAGAGACGCAGGGTTATTTGATGGTATTGAACAGTTAAATGCCACAGAAACCTTAAAAAGAGGGTTAGAGAAAATATTACCGAAGTTATTAGGGTTAGAAAAGGAAGCGATCGCCGCTTCCTATCCCGACTTAACGGCAGGAGTTGCAGGCTATTTAAAAGTGTATCAAACAGAGCCACAACATCAAGAGCATTTTCAAAAAGCTTGTCAAGGAATTATCAAAAAATTTCCTTGGACAGAAGAAGTGATCAAAAACATGAAAAACAAATGGGGCATTCCCTGGCAAGATCAGCAAAATATAACTTTAACGAGTCATACAAGGTTACTAAATGCAGGTTGGTTAGTGGAAGATGTAGAAACAGAAGAATTGACAAACCTAGAAAAACAATTAAAAACCCAAACCAATAGAGAACAAATCAACAGTGAAATCAGGAGAATTAAAACTGAATACAGAACAGAAATTCAAGCAACTATTGATAAATATTATCCCCATAACAACCCAGCCGACTGGTATGTATTAGCCGCAGGGGATGGAGATAGTATGAGTAAATGGTTAAAAGGAAAACAATTAAAATCTTATCAAGAGTATATACCTCAAAAATTAAAAGATGACTCACAAGAATTTCAAGAATTTATCCAACTGAAAAAAAGAATGGGACCATCTACCCATAATGCTTTAAGTCGAGCCTTATTAGACTTTTCCAATCAATTAGTACCATATCTCACAGAAACAAGATATGCAGGGCGATTAATTTATGGAGGGGGAGATGACGTTTTAGCCTATACTAACTTATGGGAATGGGATAACTGGTTATGGGATATTCGCCAATGTTTTCGAGGAGATAAAGATCCCCATAATGAGTTTAGGAATGAAGGAGATTATTGGTGTTATCAGGGAGAAAATGAACTGCTATTAAAGCGACCATTATTTACTATGGGAGGGGAAGCGACAATTAGTTTTGGCATAGTTATAGCCCATCATTCCGTACCCCTAGCCATAACCTTAGAAAACCTTTGGGAAGCAGAAGAAAAAGCCAAAGAACATAAATATTATTCAGAAAATGGCAAGAAAAAAGCAAAAGATGCGGTACAGATCAGGGTAATTTATAGCAATGGTAATATTTTAGAAGCTAGTGGCAAATTTAGTTTATTTAAACTCTGGAAAGAGCTATTAAATAACCAGGTGGAAAACGGCATATTTGAGACAGCAGCCACCCGCTGGAATGAACATCCACTACCCAGTAGAGCAGCAATTGTACCCTGGACAAAAGCATTTTGTAATAGGAGGGAAAAACTAGATGAAAATAAATCAGCAAAATTGGCAGCAGACTTAAGTAACTTTTTAACTGGTATTTGGGATACAACCGAAAGAGAAAAGTTAGATATGGAAGTGCAAAACTGGTTAAAACTAGCAGCATTTGTTATGCGCAAAAGAGAAATAAAATTCCCAGGTGAATAATGGAAGCAAAAAGAATTTATTGGTACACCATTACCCCTTTAGATGTGTTAATGTTTAGGGATGCTAAACCCTTTACCCCAGGGGAAAGAGCATGGGCAGGTAGCGTTTTTCCTCCCCATGGACATACCATAGCAGGAGGTTTACGAGGACTTTTGGGGCAAAAAACAGAATTAAATTTAAAAGGACCATTTTTCTGTTATTATGAAAATGAAACCCCAAAAATTTATTTACCTCGTCCCTTAAATTTTGTAGGGGAAAAAATCTTAATTCCCCTACCCTGGAATAAAGAATTAGCTTTAAACCAAGCAATGTGGGATGAGAATAAACCAGCCCCTTTAGGAACTATTAAAACAAACAAAGAAGATGAGGATGATGAAGAAGAAACACCAAAATTGAGGCGATATTTACCCTATTCTGTAGTGAAAGAATATTTAACAAAAAGCTCAATAGGCAAAGAAGATTGGAAAGTAAAAAACCCAGGAGAAGATAAACCATGGAAAATAGAAACCCGCTCGCATAATAGCATTGAAGAGGGAACAAAAAAGGTAAAAGATGCGGATGGCTATTTTGTAGAAAACTGCATTAGAATGTTACCTGGGTGGAGTTTAGCCCTCGGGGTAGATCAAGAAATAACCACCCCAGTAACCTTCCGTTTAGGAGGGGAAGGGCATCGAGTAATACTCAATCGAGTTTCCAGTTTAGATGAACAATGGAATGATTTAGTTGAGTTGTCATCTGAGAATTTTAAGGCAAAAGAAAAGGCGATCGCCTATTTAGTAACCCCAGGAATATTTGAACGTTTAGATGGAGGGAAACAGGCAAAATGTAAACCCTGGCCGTGGGAATGGAAAATCAAAGAAGGCAACCTAGTTAGTGTGGTGAGTGATCGGGCAGTTCCCCTTAGTTGTAGGATAAGAGATGCCCAAAAAAGTACAAGTATCCCAGCCCCGCAAGTATTTGCCGCCCCCCCAGGAAGTGTTTATTACCTAGAAAAACCCCAAGAACTATTTCAAAATAGCGCTGGAGCATCAGAAAAAAGCCAACGTTGGCAACAATTAGGTTATGGAGAATTATTGTGGATCAAATATCATGATTAATCAAGTTTATATCTATTTACTTTCACCATTACATACAGGGGGAACAACCCAGGAAGGCAACCTAGTAGGTATTGCTAGAGAAGTACATACTAATTTGCCTTATATTCCCTCTAGCACCATTAGGGGAAAACTCAGAGCAACAGTTACGGATAAAAACAAAAAATTTAAGTTATTTGGCAATGATTTAGCAGATGGGCAACAATTAGAACAAGGAGCAATTTGGATTGGCGATGCTGCTCTTTTGTGGCTACCCGTACCTTCGTTAAGTCATGGAGTAATTTGGATTAGTTCCCCTCAAATATTACGCCGTTGGGCAAGATTGAATGGAGAATTATTAAACAATTTGCCTGAGGAATATAGCTCGAGTATTACTTCAACAAAAGTATATCTCAAAGATGCAATTATTCAAGCAAATGAATTAAAAAAATGGGAAAATTGGAAAAAATTTGTCCCACAAAATTCTCAAACTGCAGGAATAAATAATGTGTTAGTTTTACCAGATCGCCATGGAGCTACCTTAATTCAAATGAGTCTTTGGCGACAAGTAAAAATTAAATTGGATGAACATAAATCAGTAGATGGAGGTTTTCGTTATGAAGAAGCAATCTCACCAGATACTTTAATGTATTTTACTTGGGGAATAACCTCTCAAACCAATGGTTTGAGTGACCAATGTCAAATAGACTTCAAAGGCTTACTAGAAGCTAATCCTATTATTCAAGTAGGTGGTCAAGAAAGTTTGGGTAGGGGTTTTATCCAGCAATGGATGAATTAATGTAGGGTGGGCAATGCCCACCAAATTGTAAGAAAAAAGGAAAAATAATGATTATGAGTTTTGATCCACGTACCATTAGTACACCAGTATATGATGTTTTAACCACATTGCGATCGCAGCCGAATCAAGAAAATACTCGTCTTAAAGAACAAAAAAACCAAGCGGTAGAATTATATACCTATCTTTCTACCTGGGGAATGATGCGTTTAAAAGCAGAAGAAACAGCTTTGAGTCAAGAGGGAAAAAAACAAATAGTTATAAAATACTTTGAATGTTTAGAAAATCTTTCAGGGGTTAATAATTTAGCAAATAGCAAAGGATTAAATACATTGAAAACCCTCAACACAGATGAATATCTCGGATTGACAGGATTAGGATTACAACTCGCTCAAGAATTTGGTTTTTGGGCCAGTGCTATTTACCATGACGTAACAGGAGAAGATTAATGTCTGAAAAACTCAATAAACCAGTACCAAGACCCACACAAAAATCAACAGGACCAACACCTCAAAACCGAAATAACCATGGGGGAAATGGTGGAGGTGGTGGGAAAAATAACCAACCACCCTCCCCCTGGTTAGATGGAGATAACCCTCCTCATCCCCATAACACTGCAAGTTTTGTAGAATATTTACGCTGGATGCGCGAACCAGAGCAACAACATAAAGATGGCACTAAGCTAGAAATATTACACAAAGCAGAACAAGCAGCTAATTACAGCGATCGCCTCAAAAAACTCACCCAACGCACCGAACTAATTGCAGGAAGAAATAACACATTTAAGGTTACATGCCCCTGGCGATTAAGAGTAGGAGGACATAGGGGACCAGAAAGCATCTTACTTCCCGCTTTTGATGCTTTAGGAATGCCTTATATTCCTTCTAGTAGTTTAAGAGGAGTTGCCAGATGTCAAGCCATTAGAGAAATGACAACAAAGGGGGTAAGTTGGCAAAAAGCAGAACAAGAAATAGCCCCATATTTTGGTTCATTAACCCCTGATAACCCCGTGGATAAAGGAGGAAAAGTTGTCTTTCTAGATGCTTATCCTCTGCCGAGTAATAAGACAGGAGGTTTAGCAATGGATCTGGCTAATAATATTTGGAAATGGGAGGGAAATGAATTAAAATATGAACCAAACCCCAACCCATTTTTCTCCCTCAAAGAACCCACATTTTTAATCGGGTTGCGTTTAGCTAGTGGGTGTAATGAGCCAAAAGTTTTAGAGCGAGTAAAAAACTGGTTAATTGCAGGGTTGAAAATGGGAATAGGCTCTCAAATAAACAGCGGGTATGGAGCATTAAGTAGCAATAGTAACCATAAACAACCCAGGGAGTTTTTTCGGGTAGAATTTGATTTAGAAGGGCAACTAATTCATGGTCATCAAACATTTACCCAATGGAAGAGAGATAATAGCAATCAATGGCAAATGCGGGGAAAACCAGAACCTGAAGTGCGAGCCACTGCTTTTAAATCAATGTTGCGTTATTGGTTTCGAGCTTTTGCTTTAGGAGTGTTAGAAATTAAGACCGTTAAAGAATGGGAAGCTAAATTATTTGGTGCAATAACTCCCAAACAAAGAGGTTGGATAAGGTTTGATATATTAGAAGGGAAATTAGTGCAAAAGGAATCTCAAAGGGAAAATGACGAATGTGGCGAACAAGAAGGAATATTAACCTTATCCTATGGAGATGAAGCCCCAAAAAATGGAGAGGAAAAGATAAAAAAAATCATGAAAAGTCTCACTTGGTTGATGTTTAATTTAGGAGGCATAGGTCAGGGTGCAAGACGACCATGTTATAAGCGCACCAGCCCTCCCTGGTATCGAGGTGCAATTTTTTCCATATCCAGTCAAGATAATTTATGGAAAGTACCAGAAACTGCAACAGAATGTGAAAAGTTATTTAGGAAAAATCTCGAGCAATTTTACCAAGTATTAAAAGAATTAACTCAAGTGCAGGTTAACTATCATGCTCCTCGAAAAGTAGGTGAAACACATGACCATCAATGGGTTGAAGCCATAGACGCCAATTGTAAAATTGTGCTAGTTTCAGGGAGAAATCATAAAAAACCATTTGCTTTAGAGCTGCTCCATAAAGAGTTTCATAACTTAGAAAATAACAAAAAATATGCGGAGGCAAAAAGTTTATGTGGTGGAGTAAAAAATGATAACATAACAATTGATAACAGACAAATACAACGCAAAGTAACACCATCTCCAATATGGATCGCCGACTCAGAAGATTATCAGATTGTTACAGTGTTTGGGGCTAATAAAAATCCCAGAAAAAAATATCTAGAAGAGTTAGAAAATAAAGGAAAATATTCACAACTATGGCCATTCGTAAAACATTAATTATTACAGTAGGCACTCGTCAAATAGGATGGAAGTGTAAAGACGGAATTATTCGCTGCTTTGGTACAGATGGAGGGAGAAATGAACCAAAACACACAGACGAATTATATCAAGAGTTAGGAGTAACAAGGGGACATGAGCAAGAAGGCGATCGCACTTATCCCTGGGGTGTGCGTGACTTAGGAGAAAAATACTTTGAATATTGTCAAGAATGGTTAGGAGAAGACTTTAGCAAGGTTCAATTATTAATGGATGAGAAAATTATTCAAGACCATACAGATTTAAACCATATTATTTTATGGGGAACTAATCAACCAGAAACGGTTTCTTGGTCTTATCGGCGATCAGATACCCTGTGGTTAGCTAAACTCATGGAAAAAAAAATTAAAGCTACTTTTCCCAAGCTAAAAGTTGATGTTTTTGATCCACAAATTCCACTAAATAACTTAAGCGATATTCGTGAAGAATTAGAAGAGTTTATTCTTGAATTTGCTCTAGAAAATATTAAGACAGATGACGAATTTACCTTAATGATTGAAAATAAAGGCTCAACACCAACTATTTCCGAAAGTATATCAATTTGCGCTGCAGGTTTAGTTAGGCAATATAATATTATTAATATTGTACCAGAACAGCCAGAGCCATCTTATGAGGTAAATACATCTTCTCGTTTTGCCGAAACCTATAAAACTACAGCAATAGTAGAATATTTCTGGCCACTAGAAAAACTGCGGGTTATTTCTGCTTGGGAAAGGGGGGATTTTGAAGAGGCGAGAATTTGGTTAGCATCCCATCAAACAAAACATGAAGTAATTTATAAACTGGCTAAATGGTTGAGTTTATCTATTAATGGGGAAATTAATAAGTATTTTATTACCAAAATAGGGCAATGGATAAACTCAAAAGCGGTTAAGAAGTTGGCAGAGCCAGAAAAAATTACAGATTGGCAACAAAAATTACAGGCAATTAAGGAAAATCAATATGCTAAAACTTGGGAAACTTTCTTCCTATTTGAAACTTTATTTCAGAGGAAAAATTATACCACAGCATTCATAATTTTTGCCCAAACCTTAGAGCGTTTATTATATCTTGAATGGCAATCAATACAATATGATGATAACAGTAACTTTGAGAGTTTAATCAATGAATGGTGTGAAGTTAATGGAGAAAATAATAGTAAATTTCGTGACCTTTTACATAAGATTAGAACCCTAAGAAATAAGGTAATTCATAAAGCAAAACCAGTGACTGAAAAAGACTTAAGTGATCTTCGGATTAGCATACAAAACTCTTTAACAGTTACAGATGATAACAAAGAATCAATTAAAGGTTTCAAAGCTGTTTTAGAAAAGATATGTAAGAAAAATTACGAAACACCACCAGAAACTTTAATGCGATCGCTTGCTAACTGGGGATTAAGTGTCTTGAATAATTCTTAGTAGCATGAGACCCCAGATAACTTTGTTCAACAACTCCCCATGCTCCAATACCCCATGTTATATCGGTAATTGCAGCACCCGCCAGTCTAACAATTGGATGATAACACCTAGAGGTTACTTAGGCTTTCAGTAACTGAACGAGGAGTGGGGGTGTGAAGTACAAGTTTAGAGGAGCAATTTACTAGGCATTAGACGATTAATCATGTATAATTAGGTATAAAAATGATAAAGATTTACAATAGACTTTTTGCAAAAGTCTATTAGTAGGGAGAAGCGGAGTTGCGGAGTAGGGAGAGTTTTACATGAAATAAATATAAAAATTGATTTTGGTTTTAGTTTCGCACTCATGTCTAATGTCAGAGTATGTCAAGCTTAAAGAAGCAGCCACTGCCTACAACGTCCACTTTAGAACAATTCTTAATTGGGCACGAACAGGAAAAATTAAATACATTGTCACTCCCTCTGGAGTTAAACACTACCAACTCCCAGATAGAGAAATTACAGGCAAAAAGATTATTGGCTATGTGCGTGTA